>JAUQXC010000337.1 GCA_030834825.1 Thermoflexales bacterium | reverse complement strand
AAAAATCGGTACAATATAGCGATAAAACATCCACACAATCTGCTCAAGCCGGGCCGCTGAGCCAAACAAAAACGATCGGGCCGTTACCAACCCGATCGTTTTTCACTCGTCACTCGTTAGTACAGGAACATCGGCTTGCCTTCCACGTGCCGCACCTTGGGCAGGTAATTCTCCGCGTCGTACAATTCATCCACATCCACGCGCTTGATGCCCTGCATAATGGTTGAAATGGGAATGCTGGTGTAGGTACCGTTACGCAGCGCCACCATGCGATTCGACGCCCCGCGCGTGATGAGCTTGATCGCCATATTGGCGTAATTGACGGCCACCATCAGATCGAGGCTATCCGGTGCGCCGGAGCGCATGAGATAACTGATCTGCTGATAGAGAATATCCTCACCCGTAATCTTCTTCAACGCCTCGCCAGTGATCTCGCCGATACCGCCCAGCTTCTTGTGGCCATAAGCGTCGGCCTGCCCGTACTCAATGATCTTGCCGCCCGTCATCTGCGCCCCTTCTGACATCGTCACCATGGCGTAGTTGCTGGGATTATTCTTCTTGTCGTCCATCAGGAACGCCGCCAATTTCTCGGGGTCAAAATGCACCTCGGAAATGATCGAGCGATCGACCCCGGCCAGGTAGGAAGCCAGCAGGCAAGTCTCACCTGAATTGCGTCCGAACAATTCCACCACGGCGATGCGTTCGTGGCTGCCCGCGCTGGTGCGCAGTTGATGGATGAACTCCACGCTGCGCGTGATGGCCGTGGAAAAGCCAATGCAATAATCGGTGCCATAGACGTCGTTGTCCATCGTCTTGGGAATGGCGGCGATGTGCACCCCTTCGCGATGCAGGCGCTCGGCATAGCTCAGCGTGTCGTCGCCCCCGATCGGCACCAGCGTCCCCACGCCCAGCTTGTCCAGCACTTGCAGCACATGCGGCGTGAAATCAAACGGGCCTTTGTCATCTGGATGCAGCTTGTCCTTCAAGAATTCGGGGACTTCACTGACGCGCACTTTGCCGGGGTTGGTCCGGCTGGTATGCAGGAAGGTGCCGCCCGTGCGATCGATGGTGCGCACGCGCTGTTTGTCGAGCGGCAGAATGTACTCAGAGATCGACTGCGGATCTTCGGGATTGCAATACAGCAGCCCGCCCCAGCCTTTGCGAATGCCGACGACGTCATAACCTTCGTCGACCGCGCGATACACGATGGTCTTGATGCAGGGGTTCAGCCCAGGGACGTCGCCTCCGCCCGTCAGAACACCGATCCGCTTCATGTTTCGTCTCCTTGCGCTTCGCTGGTCAGCGCCGCTGAAAGCGCGGCCACGCGGCCTGACGTGATTTCGATGAGCTGCCGATAGGTGATCGGGAAGACGGCGTGCTGTGCGCCGGCTGACGCCCACACGGTGTCGAAGCGGCTCAGCGCTTGATCGATCACAACCGGCAGTGGTTGGGTATGTCCCACGGGCGCCACACCACCCACCTCAAACCCGGTGAGCGTCAAAGCCGTGGCCGCGTCGGCTAATTTTACCTTCTTTCGACCGACTCCGTAAAGTTCGCCCAGCCGCTTCTGATCGATGTTCCGATCCCCTGTCCCTAACACGATGGTGCATTGTCCATCAATCAGAAACACCAGCGATTTGACGATGGCTCCGACAGGTACAGGACGGCCGTGGTGCGCGCTGAGCGCTGCTGCGGCCAGGGGCGCGGTGGCCGCGGTCTCATCCAATTCAAGCACCACGTCGGCCAGGCCTTTTTCCCTGAGCGCCGCGCGCACGCGATCGACCGGATTCATAAGTTCATGCTCACCTGGACCGATTCGACGCCGTGTAGCTCGCGCAGCTGCGCGATCAGCAGGTCGTCGAGCGTCGTGGTGTCGTTCGGAAAATCGAGCTGCAAGGTTTCGCCGCGGGCCTTGATGAGGAAGCAGAAGCGATCGGGGCCTGGATACGAACTCAAGAGATGATGCACTTCGCCCACGCGCGAAGCATCGAGCGTGCTATCTCCCGATCGCGAAATCACGACCTTCGCCAGGCGATAAGGCTCAGGCAGTGCGGCGTAACCGTGACCATTGCCGTTTTTCTTGGACACAGGTTCCGGCTGTACAGCTTGAAGGGTTGCGGCCAGATCAACTGCCTGCCGGGGCCGCACACTCGCCAATGGCGTACTCGCCACGAACTCGCGCTTCACAATATCGGCAATTGGCTCGGCCAGACGGCCTCGCTCCGCGTAGTCGGCGGTGGATTCTGCTAGTGGCTGGTCATACTGCGGAACGCCGAAGTCTTCGACCGGCACGACCGTAGCCACCGGATCATCCACGTCAGGGATGAAGACCTCTCCGGCAAATGGATCCTCGTCGAAGGAGAGCTCTTCGTGAGCTTCAAACTGATCTGCCACGGCAGCTCGAGCCGTTGACAGCACAGCACTCCGGCGAGGTTGTTGGCTGATCTGCGCTGGCTGGTTCATGGACGCCGATGGCTGGCCGTTCGGCTTCACGAGTGGAGTGCCGTTGACCGCTGAGTGATTCGCCGGTTTGGCAGGTGCAGCTGCAAACGAAGCGCGCTGCTCCTTCACGGCAGGCGACTGTGGTGAGCCATTTGTTGGCGCGGGCTTGCCATTGACCAGCGGTGGTTGACCATTACTTCCTGATCTCTGATCCCTGCTCGCCGATCCCCTCTTATCAGGAACCGCGCTGGTCACCTGCGGCTTGTCCGTGGCCGAATCCAGCAGAAGCTTGGCGACCTTGCCCTTGCCGTCGATGGTGCCCCGCACCAAAACGATCTTGTCCTTCTGCCACAGCTCCTGCGTCTGTTTCCAGGTGCGCGGAAAAACGACGCACTCGTATGTGCCCTGCACGTCTTCGAGTTGGACGAAGCCCATCGTATCGCCCTTCTTGGTCTGGATGGTGCGCGAACCGACGACGGCGCCAATCATCACCGCTTTGTGGCCGTCCAGGTCTTCGGTCAACTCAGCGCTGGTGTGCGTAATCTCACTTTGCAGCTGGGCCAGCGCCTCGGCCACCGGATGCTCGGACACATACGCGCCAATGAGTTCCTTTTCCCACGCCAGCTTCTCGCGCAATGGCACATCGCTGATGTTGGGCAGCGGACCGATCGTTTCTGTTTCAGACGCGTCGACCATGCCGCCAAACAGCGTCATCTGTCCCACGTCCTGCGCGTGATGCGCCGAACTGCTGAGGCCCATCATCCGCTCGACCATCTGCAGCAACTGGGCCCGATTGCCGAAGTTCTCCAGCGCGCCGACTTTGATCAACGCTTCCAATGCGCGGCGATTCACCGAACGCAGATCGACGCGGCGGCAGAAGTCTTCCAGGCTCTTGAAGAGCCCGCCTGCCAGGCGGGCCTCACGGATCACGCGCACCGGCCCTTCGCCCACGCCCTTGATCGACGCCATGCCAAAGCGGATGGCGTGCCGGCCGTTGGGCTGCGCCTCGATCGTAAAGGCGAGATCGCTGTGATTCACCGCCGGGGGCAGCACATCCATGCCCATGCGCCGCGTCTCGATAATCAACAGCCCGATCTTCTCGACGCTCTGTTCCACCGTCATGAGCGCGGTCATATATTCGGCTGGGTAATGCGCTTTAAGATAGGCCGTCTGACACGTCATCACGGCATAGTCGGCGGCGTGCGCCTTGTTGAAGCCATAACGCGCGAAGAATTCGATGTCGGCATAAATCGCTTCGGCCTCGTCACGCGTAACACCATTCTTCATCGCACCGGCGATGAACTTGGCCTTGTGCGCTTCGATCTTCTCTTTGATCTTCTTGCCGACGGCTTTGCGGATCTCGTCGGCTTCGCCGGGCAAATAACCCGCCAGCTGCACCGCGATCTGGATGATCTGTTCCTGATAGACGATGATGCCGTACGTCTCTTCGAGGATCGGCTCCAACTTCGGGTGTTTGTACTCCACCGGCTCCACGCCGTGCAGGCGCTTGATGTAGGTGGGGATGTATTCCATGGGACCGGGGCGGAACAACGAGATGCCGGCAATGATATGCTCGAATTTGCCGGGCTTCATCTCCATCAACATGCGGCGCATGCCCGCACCTTCCACCTGGAACAGGCCCAGCACATCGCCGCGCGACATCAATTGGAAGGCGGCGCGATCGTTGACGGGGATATTGTTAAGATTGAGATCGACGCCGTGATTCTGCTGGATCAGATCGCAGGCCTTGCGCATGATCGACAATGTGGCGAGGCCGAGGAAATCGACCTTCAGCAGCCCAATCGAATCGACGATGCCCATTTCGAACTGCGTGATCGATTCCAGCGAGTTGTCGCTCTCCTTGGTCGGACGCGCCAGCGGCGTGTATTCCACCAACGGTCGATCGGAGATCACGACCCCGGCGGCATGCGTGCCGATGTTGCGCACCGTGCCTTCCACGGTCTGCGCGGTATCCAGCAGCGATTTCACCCAATCGGTGGTGTCGTACAGCTGCTTGAGTTCGGGGATCTGCTCGATCGCTTCATTGATCTTCACGGGCTTGCCGGGCACGTTCGGCACCAGCTTCGCCACGCGATCGACATCGGGCAGTGGCACATCCAACGCCCGGCCCGTGTCGCGGATCGCCGCGCGGGCGCCCAACGTGCCAAAGGTGATGATCTGCGCGACCTTGTCCTTGCCATACTTGTTGACAGCGTAGTTGATCATCTCCGCACGCCGGTCGTCGGGGAAGTCCATGTCGATATCGGGCATGGAGATACGGCCGGGATTCAAGAAGCGTTCAAAGATCAACTTGTTAGGCAGCGGATCGAGATTCGTGATACCGCTGGTGTAGGCCACGATCGAACTGGCGCCGGAACCGCGCACATTCCACCAGATGTCCTGCTCTTTGGCGAAGCGCGTCAGATCCGACACGATCAAGAAGTACGTGTCGAAACCCATCTTGTGGATAACGTCGAGTTCATAGTCCAGACGCTGGCGGACTTCCGGGTCGTTGGCCCGATCGCCGTAACGCCACTCCAATCCTGCTTCGCATTTACGGCGCAGCTCTTGATCGGGCGTGACGCCCTCCGGCAGCTCGAAGATCGGCAGGTGATAGCCCTTGCTGCTGAGATCGACGTTGCACATCTCCGCGATCGCCAGCGTCGAGGTCAAGGCCTGCGGCACTTCGCCGAACAACGCCGCCATCTCCTCGTAGCTCTTCAGGTAGTACGAGTTGTCCGTCATCCGCATGCGATCCGACTGCTTGACCAGCGTGCCGGTGCCGATGCACAGCATGATGTCCTGCGCGGGCGCATCTTCCTGCTTGACGTAGTGCGCGTCGTTGGTGGCCACCGGCCGCACGTCAAACTCTTTCGCCAGTTGCAGCAGCTGCCGGTTGATGTTAATCAGTTCCGGGAAACCCTCGTGCAACTGCAATTCGATGAAGAAGCGCTCACGCCCGAAGACGTCCAGGTACCAGCTCGTGGCTTTGCGTGCCTCGTCGAGCTGGCCATCCATGATGTAACGCGGAATCTCGGCCGCACCGCAACCGGTGGTGACGATGATGCCTTCGCTGTACTGTGCCAGCACCTCTTTATCGACGCGCGGACGATAATAGTAGCCTTCCAATTGCGCGAGACTCGCCAGCTTCAATAGGTTCTGATAGCCCGTCTGAGTCTGCGCGAGCAGCAGCAAGTGATAGGGGCTTTTGTCCTTCTGCGGATCGCGATCGTGGCGTGTGCGGCGCGCCAGGTAGCCCTCCATGCCGATGATGGGTTTGACGCCGGCCTTCTTCGCCGCATTGAAGAAATCGATGACGCCGTACATCGCGCCGTGATCGGTAATGGCGACGGCGGGCTGCCCCAGCTCTTTGGCGCGCGCCACGATCGAACCGACTTTGCTCAGGCCGTCGAGTACGGAGTATTCGCTGTGTACATGCAAATGAACAAATGACATTGTCACTATCCAATCAAAAGAAGAGGAGACTTACGAAGAACGGCGCCGCGCTGCTTTTATGCGCCACCACACTCACAATCGCGCGGCTGATTATAGCCAACATCGAACCCGCGTCAAGACACAAACACGACAACGAATTTGGAACGGACGAATTTTTAAGCAAGCGTTCTACTCGTTCCGTTCGTCATTCGTTGTAGACATCGACATCTGTAGGTCAGTTTACCACATCTGGGGGATACAGTGTCAACGGATGAAGCGCGAACCCAACGGATGCCACCGGATGAGACAACGCACAAACTGTCATTGGCTTGGTATAATAATGCTGCGAGGCGCATGATGACCATAGTTAGCTCTTCACCTAAATGGGCTTTTATCGGCGAGCGGGTGTGTGCAATTTATTTTGCCGTGATAGCTATCGCTTATCCAATATTGGTCCTCATAGGTGTCAGCAACAGAACTTTCGCTGGCACATTAGGCCTACTGCTGTTGATATTCATACCAGGCGCATTAATATTTGGGCTAACAGCCTCGAAGTTGTGGGTGTTGTGGTCTTGGGCACGAGCCTCCGCTTCCGAGATTTTTGCTTTTCACCCGTTGGCGCTATTGTTTCCATTCATGAATCTATTAACTTCCCCAGCAAAAGTAGAACTAAGCGACTTCTTGTTCGGAACAATATGGGCAATAGTCGGAATCATCGGCTGGCTTTTCCTTAATCGACCAGCCGTCAAAGCACTGTTTGAAAATCACAAGTGACTACCCGATCGACGCGGCAGCGTCATTCCCGCGTGCTTTTGGCGGGAATCCAGTGCTCTAACAGCGCCACCCATCAACATCACTATGGATGCCCGATAACAGCATTCGGGCATGACGCCGATCAGTTATAATTACAAATCCAAAATCAGAAAATGCCCGAATTACCCGAAGTCGAAACTCTGGTCCGCCGCCTGCGTGAGCCGGTGGTCGGACGAACCATCGAAGATGTGACAATCTACTGGAAGCGCACCATCGCCCGCCCTGCGCCCAAGGAATTCGCGCGGATGCTGCGTGGTTATACCGTGCAGGCCATCGAGCGGCGCGCAAAGTATTTGGTGTTTACGCTGCACAGACTCGAGGCTTCAGCCGGAGTTCGCAAACGCGCCAAAAGACCAACTGAAGCCTCGACTCCCAATTCACCGCCTATTTTCCTATTGATTCACCTCAGGATGAGTGGCAAACTAAGCGTGGTGGATCGCGCCGCGCCCTGGGAGAAACACGATCGGGTGGTGTTCGATCTCGACAACGGGCAGCAGCTGCGTTTCAACGACGTGCGCAAGTTCGGCAAGATGTGGACCGTGATCGATCCGGAAGAGGTCACCGGCGCGATCGGGCCGGAGCCGCTGGCCGCCACTTTCAGTTTGCTTAAATTCCGCACGTTGGTACAATCAAGGTCAGGCG
>JAUQXC010000027.1 GCA_030834825.1 Thermoflexales bacterium | reverse complement strand
GCCTGCCCCAGAACTTCCCACTCACACACGCCCTCAATCCCTTCTGGCAAAAACTTGTGCGCCAGCGCCGATTCATACTGAGTCCAGTGGATCTGGCCTGCTGCGGGAGGAACATGGTCATCCCGTTTCTGTCCTCGCGCTTGTGACAGCAACAGCGCGAGCGCCAGCAGGGAACAACAAATGATTACGATTAGACTCCAGCGTGTCAGCAACGAAAGTTCTTTCATGACCTTCCTCATCATCTACCAGCCTGGGACAAAAGGGCGCGTATCTATTGCTCAACCGGCTTGATCCGACCCTGCAAATGAAAGACACCGTCTGATAGCGTCTTCAGTTAACCACACTTTGGGGAAGGTGTCATGAGGAATTCTCCCTGTTTTAGTGGGAGGCTTTTCCCTAGAGGTCCACCGGGCCGTCGATAAACCCCTCACGGATGGCCCACACGGTAGCTTCGGTGCGCGTGGCGACGTTCAATTTGCTAAGGATGCTGCTGACGTGATTTCCGACGGTTTTGACGTGGAGGTGGAGTTCTTCTGCGATCTGCTGATCGGTTTTCCCTTGAGCGACCAACGTTAAGACTTGCCGCTCCCGATCGGTCAAACTATGCCAACGCTGACCAACCTCTGCACGCCAGCGTTGGATGCGGGTCAATTGTTCAACATCAAAAAGAATTTCCCCGTGAGCGGCGCGGCGGATGGCGTCGATCAACTGCTCAGGTGGCCTGTTCTTGCCCAGAAACCCTGCCACCCCGGCGTCCGCCATGCCCACCAGGTAAGCGTCGCGTTCGTGCGCGGTCAGGATCAGCGTAATGGTCTCTGGATAATGAGCACGCACCCATCTTTCCAGCTCGGCCGATCGCAGCCCGGGCATTTGCAGATCGAGCAGCAAGATGTGCGGACGCAGCGCGGCGACCAGGCGCTGTGCCTCATAACCATCCTGCGCTTCGCCCACGACGAGGATGTCAGACGCTTGCGCCAAAATAGCGCGAATGCCTGCTCGCGTGGCGGGGTGATCGTCCGCCAACAACAAGCGTATCGTCGGAGGAGGGTTGTTCATAGAGCGGTAATCAAGTGAACAATTACTAGGGAAATCACCTGGGGCAAGTGTTGACTTACGCTAGGTGTCACGTATCAACTTCATCCACATTCTTAGCACTTCCGCCACGCTCCACGCCTGTGCAGCGCAACCACGGGGCAGGTGCGGCGCATCGCCGTAGAATACTTCGCTGATGCTGCCCAGACCGAGATCGGTGAGATGCTGTCCAAAGGGACGTAGAAAACTCAGGGCCGTCTCGCGATCGCGATAGACATGGTAATGTGCTTCCACAAACGGACCGATCAGCCAGCCCCACACGGTACCCTGATGATACGCGCCATCGCGGGCATAGCGATCGCCTGTGAAGCTGCCTTGATAATCTTCATGCGTCGGCGCCAGTGACCGCATCCCGTACGAGGTCAGCAATTGCTGCGCGCACACGTCAACGACGGACTGGGCGGCCTCCGGCGTCAGGAGCTCCGGTTCAAGCGCCAGCGCAAAGAGTTGATTAGGTCGCAGTGACGCATCGTCGCCGTTCGGCCCGTCAATCACGTCGTACAGATAACCCCCCGCGGCATACCAGTAGCGCTCTCGAAAGATTTGCGCCGCCTTCTCGGCGTGCTGCAAAAAGTCGGCGGCCTCTGCGGCCTGACCCAACTGCCTCGCAAATTTTTCCATGATGCGCAGGGCGTGAATCCAGAGTGCATTAATCTCCACCGGTTTGCCGTAGCGTGGCGTCACCACCCAATCATCCACCATCACGTCCATCCACGTCAACTGCACGCCGGGTTCGCCTGCATACAACAGGCCGTCTGCCGCAGCGTGAATCTGATAGCGCGTGCCTTTCAGATGCCAGGTGATGATGTCTTTCAGCACTGGATACAAGTCCTGCACCAGCGACCAATCACCGGTTGCGGCTATCACGGCGTTGACGGCATGGAAGTACCACAGTGTGGCATCCACCGTGTTGTACTCCGGTTTTTCGCCCTGATCGGGAAAGCGATTGGGCAGCATGCCCTTATCCACATAGGCCGCAAATGTTTTGAGGATTGTCTTCGCCGCGTCGTAACGGCGGGTGGTGAGGCACAGGCCGGGCAACGCAATCATCGTGTCGCGACCCCAATCGCTGAACCAGGGATAGCCGGCGATGATGGTCTGGCCGATATTAGGGGTTGGCGGTTGGCGGTTGGAAGTTAGAGATTGGAAGGCGCGCTTGACGATGAATTGATCGGCGGACAGGACCAGCTGCTGAATCCACGGCGGCTGATCCTCAAGACCCGCTTGTGCGATCAGCGCCCGTGCGCGCTTTCTTTCCGCGTCCAGCGCTGAGCGCCAATCGCGTGTCGCTGAATCTGGCGCAGCATCTTCCTCGGTGGTGGCCATCAGAGCGATGGTTTCCCCGGGCTCCAGGGTGACGTGAAAGGTCCCCGTCTCAAAGTAATCTTCAGTGTCGGGTAGACCGCGTTCGGTTTCCACGCGATGCTTGAAGCCGCGCTGCCAGCGATCGAGCGGAGTGTAAGAGCTGTGCGCGATCTTAACGAAGTAGGGGCTGGCGCCTTCAAATGCTTCAACGCGCAAGCCAGCGGGTGTCGCGATAACGGCCGGCGTCCAGTCGCCTTGTGTCTCGTCATGGTGATCGCGATAAGTGCACAGGACTTTGAGATCGAGTGTCATCGGATCGGCGCCGCGTGCATGCGTGTAAGTCATAAACGTTGTGTCGTGCTCGTACGCCATCCAGACGCGTTTCACCAACTGCACCTCAGCCAGCGCAAACGTCCAGGTCGGAATCGCGCCATCGAGTTGGAAGGCTTCGATCAACTGGTAGCCGCGTGGCATGATCGGCCCACCGGCCCACTCGTTCGTCTCCAACGGGTAGGCTGTACCGCGCAAATGCGCCGTTGCTTCAATTTTGGCGACCAGCAGCGTGCGCGCGACCGGCGCCGCTAGTGCTGCAATCAGCACGCCATGATAACAACGCGTGTTCGCACCGGAAAGGGTCCCGCTGGCGTAACTGCCGGTGCCGTTGGTCACCAGCCACTCACGGCGCAGGGCGTTTTCCAAATCGCCGCAGATGTCGCGTCCGAATTCGATCATGGACCACCTCGCTCGGGTGAATCGAAAAAGTTGGACGCTGATGGGCGCTGTTGCCAGCAGATCACCATCAGCGTCCGCTGAAGTGTGAAGGCTCGATCGGGTTTTAGGTACGCACGACCGAGTTATCGCCGCCGAACCCGTTGGGTACATAGTCGTCGGCGGCCCAATCGTTTTCCCAACGCTTGTCGTCAATCCAGTATTTGAACTGGTACGCCTGCCCGGTGGGCAGATTCAATGAGACCGACCACACACCGTCTTTCTTGCGCTTCTTCAGCGGCGTGGCTTCTTTGTCCCAGCCGTTGAAGTCGCCCACCACCACGATCGATTCGGCGCCGTTGGCCGGCAGTTCAAAGGTGACCTTCACCTTCTTGCCACTGGCCAGGGTTGTCTTCTTCAACATCGTCTGCTCCTCCAAAAAAAGATAGTGCCGAGGCAGCCGCAATTATAACCGACTTTGCGCGCGGCCTGGTCAAGCCACAGTGAAAAACTTGACAGCCTAGACGGCTTGGCTCAAAAGGATATGAATATGTTCGACCAGGGTGGGGGTATCAATGCTCTTTTCGAGCACGACATCGACGCCGGCCGCACAGGCCTGCGGGACATCATCCGGAGTGTCTACGTAGGAGGGCAGCATGATTATCCGCACGGCTGGCGCGGACTGTCGGAGGGCTTGTACGACGATCTTGTTAAAATGGGTAATGCGACTGATGCCCAGAATAATGACATGGGGCTGGTGGGTCAGGGCGGCAGGCACCGTGTCGATGGTGCAAGCGTATGAACCGACGACGTTCAACGACGGATCGGCGCTGAGGCGTGGCCCGAGCGTCTGGTACACGATCGGGTTTTCGCACATCAGCGCGATGCGAATTGGTGCGGCAGGGAGCCTGTGCCCATTCATGGCTGACAGAATACAAAAATCTACGATCTACGGGCAGTGGCAGATTGCATATAGGCGGGGTGATCAATGACACAGATTAGGTCATGGCGGCCTGATCGACCAGCCAAATGACGCGGCCAGCCGTGGGTCGAACGATCTGAGCGGGGAAGTGAGCGGGATCGTACGGGCCATGCCAGACCGATCGGAGTGCGACGGCCTTATCGCTCCCTACGATTAAGAAGATCACGTTCGCAGCCTGATTCAACACCAACGGCGTCAACGTCAACCGATTGGCCCGTAATTGGTCCACATGTTGTGCGACCACCCAGCGCTGTTCCTCGCGCAGGGCCGGAGTCTGGGGAAATAACGAAGCGGTATGGGCGTCGCGGCCCAGGCCCAACCAGATCAGATCGAAACGTGGCTGTACCCCAAAGAACGTGCGTAGTTCAGCCTCATATTGTTGTGCGGCTTGCGCCGGATCGAGCTCACCTTTCAGACGATGCACGTTCTGTGCCGGTAACGCGACGTGCGACAACAACCTGCGCTGCGCCAGGCCGTAGTTACTGTCGGGATGATCGGGCGGGACGCAGCGCTCATCGCCCCAGAAGATATGCACATGTTGCCACTCGATCGGCGACGTGACCAACTGCTCATACAATAAGCGTGGTGTCGATCCGCCGGAGAGGGCTACTGCGCAGCGCCCCTGGGTAGCGATCGCTGATCGGGCGAGCGCGACAAATCGATCGGCGGCTTCTTGCGCCAGCGTTGCGGGATCAGGCAGTACGACAATCTCAGGCTTCATCGTAATCGCCGCAATGGCCGCGCCAGAGGCGATCCTCCCCCATGAATTTCACGGCTTCATAAGGTCCCCACGATCCGGGTTCGTAGAAAAACAGCGGCACTTTGCTGTTCTCCCAGTTCTGAATCACCGGATCGATCGCTTGCCAGGCCAGCTCAATCTCGTCGGCTCGGGTGAACAACGAAGCATCGCCTTGCAAGGCGTCGAGCAGCAACCGCTCATACGCTTCCGGCAGGGGCGCGCCACTGAAGTCTTGCGCGTAGTTCATGTTCATATCGACCGTCTGGCGCTGCATGTTGGCACCGGGCACTTTGGCTTCGAAGCGCAAATGCATGCCTTCGTCGGGTTGGATGCAGAGCGTCAACACGTTGGGTGTCAACATCTCGCCCGCTTCGAGTGGAAACAACGAATGCGGCGGGCGCTTGAACACGATCGAGATTTCGGTGGTCTTATCGGCCAGCTGCTTGCCGGATCGCAGGAAGAACGGCACCCCCTGCCAGCGCCAATTATCGATGTACATTTTGACGGCGACAAAGGTGGGCGTCTGTGATTTGGGCGCCACACCCTGCTCATTGCGATAGCCGATGTATTGGCCGGCCACCGTGTCGGCGGCCTGGATGGGGCGCAAGGCTTGCAAGACCTTCGCTTTCTCATCACGCAGAGCGTGAGCATCAAAGGCATAGGGCGGCTCCATCGCGGTTACCGTCAACAGTTGCAGTAGATGATTTTGCAGAATGTCGCGGCCTACCCCGGCGGTGTCGTAATAGCCGGCCCGCGATTCCACGCCCACGGTTTCGGCCACCGTCAGCTGCACGTGATCGATGTAGTTGCGGTTCCAGATCGGTTCGAAGATGGCGTTGGCAAACCGGAAGACGATGAGATTCTGCACCGTCTCTTTGCCCAGATAGTGATCGATGCGATAGACTTGTTCTTCCGCAAAGACCTCGTGCATTTGCTGGTTCAAAGCGATCGCCGAGGGCAGATCGCGCCCGAAGGGTTTTTCGATGATGATGCGTGTCCAGCCGTGCTGGCCGTGGTTCAATCCCGCTTCGCCGAGATGATGCACAATGGCAGGATAAGATTCAGGCGGTGTCGCCAGATAGAACAAGCGATTATCTGTGGCAGGTGTGTCCCTGCGATCGAGCAACTCGCCCAGACGGGGATAGCCATCGGCCTGATCGAAATCTGAGCGGTGGTAGTACAGGTTAGCGGCAAACGTGTCCCACGTCGCCGCATCAAATGGAACGCGGCCAAACTGCTCCACCCCTTGTCGCATTTCAGCCCGAAAGATTTCGTCTGTCCAGTCGCGCCGGGCAAAGCCGATCAGGCGATACTGTTCGGGCAGCAGACCTTGCTGGGCAAAGGCATAAAACGCAGGCAGGATTTTGCGGTGGGTCAGATCACCGGTGGCTCCAAAGATGACAATGGAAAACGGCGAGAGTGGCTTGCGCGAGTTATTCATAAGCGTCGTCGGGCTGTGTGCTTGAGTTATGACGGGCGGGGTAACTTGGCTAAAGTGAGTATATCCCACGCCGTGGCGGATGACAACCGGGCCAATATCGAGTTTTTCTGATTTGTGGTGTTGTCAGAGGATTAGACGCCAAAATGGTCCAAGGGGCACAACGCTGAGGCGTCGAATCAACGTAATGCTTGGGCGACGTTTGCAACCGTATGACAATCGTCAGGAAAAACAGGTAATTCAAGGGTTGACAGCAGGAATGATCATGGCCTATACTATCTCTAAGAAACGGAGGATATCTGCCTTGCACAGAGTAGGCTGCATTTCCGCAGAAGTCTTTAGCGTGGTCGCCAAAGCACGATGGCCTTAACGGGCATCGTGCTTTTTTGTTTCGCACTATCTCACTCGCCCAAGGAGGCAGCACATGAATTCAGAAATGGCTGTGAAGATCGAGAAGGGCATCCGGTATTCCTGTGAGCCAGAGCGCTTTGAATTTACCCAGTTGAAGGTCAATGTGCGGGGCGCCCATCGGGTCCATCCGGTGGAGTTTGATGGCGGTGCCTGGAAATGTAATTGTGAATTTTTCATTACGCATCAGCAGTGCAGTCACACCATTGCGGTCGAGAAGCTGTTGGGTCGTACCTTGCCCGGAGCTATTCCGCGCATCAGCTAATTAACCATCGAATACAAAACGGACGAGCGCGCTGTACGCCTCGTCCGTCTCTCATTTTCCAACCAGGGCGAGCACAAGGCTCGCCCTGGCAGTTGATGGTTACACGCGCGTCAGATATTCACCCGTGCGGGTATCGATGCGGATGGTGTCACCCTCATTGACGAACAGCGGCACCTGCACCCGATAGCCTGTCTCAACAGTAACGTGCTTGTTAGCGCCGGTGGCGGTGTCACCCCGCACGGCGATGTCCGCCTGCTTCACCTTGAGATCGACGGTGATGGGCATGTCCACCCCCAAGGGCTCGCCGTTGTAATCCTGCACAATGACGTTCATGCCGTCCTTCAGATAGTTCACCGCATCGTCCAGAAGTTTGGCGTCCAACGCGATCTGATCGTAGGTGGACGTGTCCATGAAATGGTACAGATCGCCATCGTGATACAGGTACTGCATCTGCAGGTTCTCGATGCGGATATCCTGCACGCGGTCGCCCGACTGGAACGTCTTTTCAAACGTCGCACCGGTACGAATGTCACGCACCTTGGTACGGATGGTGGCGTTGCCGCGTCCCGGCTTGTTGTGCGAATATTCCAATACGCGGAAGAGCCGGCCTTCCAATTCAAACGTCGTGCCTTTGCGGAGATCATTTACGTCGATCATAATACAACAACTGCTCCTGATTCTGCCGCTAGCAGAGGCCAGCGGGTTTAAGATTGCGGGGCGATTATACCAATGGGGAGCAATGGGGTCAAACGCCGTTTCAACGACAAGCCGCATTCCCGGCGAGGGTGAAGTCACCCAGGCGCACGGCATTGTTGGGCAGCGGGTGGCCGTTGAGATCGGTGGCAGTCAGGCGCTGTCCAGTGGCGGGATCATATAGGCCCAGGGTGATGGTATAGAGCCGATCAGACGCCAGAGCCGACAGATCAAGCGGGTGGACATCTTCGACATGATCTTCAGCGCGAAATTGCCAGAACGGATACAAGCCCATCAGCGGCGGGCCATCATGTTGCGCGGCGAGTGTGCCATCCGGATTGAGCACATGCACAAAGACGCGCCAGTCGCCGGCCGCTCGAGTCTGCCAGATCAGATTGACTTTCAGATGATTGGTGCATATAGACCAGTTCGCTGATTCCAGCAGTGTTGTCTGCCCGAACCAATTCATCCTGCCGCGCGAGCGGTTGGTTATTTGTCCGGCTTCGACCAATTCAATCCGGTCGGGCGCGTAGCGGGTGAAGTACACCCGATCGGCTTTCTGCACCAAGGGCGTGAGCTGTTCCCAGCCCAGTGCCGGGCCGTAGACCCCATAGTAATACGGTTCGGGTGTGGAGAGACTGTTGAACTCCACGCCGACTGCTTGCGAGGGTTGATTCAAATTGGTTGAAACGAAATCGGCCAGCGTGGAATAGCTGGGCATGAACAATGCGCCCTCATGGCCGAGGGGATACCAGAACTGCGGCGTGCTGACCCACGCTGGCAGATTGACAAACAACAGGTTTGCGTCTCGCTCGGTTTGCCGTGCGACGTCGAGCGTCTGATTCAACGGCGCGGCGTTAAGATGATGCAAGTCCAGGCGCTGGCGAATGAAGATGAACGGTGCGATAAGACTGCCGAGGGCGAATGCCACCGCCGCACACTGCCGCAGTCGCACGCGGGAGCCGATTGGGTTGGCCATGAACCCGATCGCGTTGGCCCACAACCACGCTGCGCCGATCGATCCAAGATACAGCACGCGCGGCGCGTCGATGAAGTAATTGTGCGAGAGTAGCAGCACCGGCGCCGCCAGACACACGGCAGGCCAGCCCACGCCATAGACGAATTGGCGCATTTTCCGTGCGCGGAAATAGACTGCTGCCAGGGTGCCAAGCGTGAGCATCCCCAACATCAACACGGCGGCCTGATCGCTGAACCCCCAGTGCATGAACACGCGGCCTAACGGTTGAAGCGGAAACGTCAATCCTTGCAGCGCATAGACGGTGTTCTGGAAAATGGTTTCCAGACTACGCAAGCCAAGGAGCTCAGCATTGTCATTGGGACGCGAGCGATACCACAGAAAGTACAATGCGCCTAGCACGGCAAACGCTGCTGTCCAACGCCATTGCCGGCGCGAATCATGGCCCAGAAATTCAGTGAGGGCGATCAAGCCAAAGATCAGCAGCGTGCCTTCGTTGCTGCCAAAGGCCAGTACCATGCTCAGCAGCGAAGCCACCAGCCAACGAGCACGGCTGCTCACGCGGAAGCGATCGTAGCACAATACGGCTAGCAGCGTGAACAACGCCGCCATGGGATGCGTGAACGAGGCCGGCAGTGTGGCGACTTGATATGAGAATGGGAAGAGCGCGAAGATCAATCCAGCCAGGAGGGCCGGCCACCCGCGATCTTTATCGCGTGTCAGCCGCTGCACGAGCAGCACTACCAACGTCGCGTCAAGGATGTGGACGATCAATGTCAGCGCGTGATAAACCACCACCGAATCCTGCCCGGTGAAGGTCTCGTACAGTTTCCACAAGACGAACTGCATAGGCCGGTAGTAAGGACGGCCAGCGGCGGTTAAGAAAATTGAAGTTAACGTCTGGCCGCGCAGCCACACGTAATGAGTCATATCGTCGAAGAAGAAGGGCAGGCGCAGCGCGTCGCCATAGGTCAACAGCGTCGCCGCCGTCAGGAGCGCTGCCGCGAGCAGAAGTTTGAGGCGGGGAGAGTTACGCATAAACCAGGATGTGAATGATGGCGAGCCGGTCTTAACGATGGATCGTTGTAATCAGCACGGTATCATCGGGCAGACGATTAGCGTGAGCATCGAGTGTTGTCAAGCGTTGGCCGCTGCCGCGATCATACACGCCAACACCGACGCGATATGTTCCGGCCTGTGCAGCCGGCGGCCAAGCGAGTGTGTGCCGATCTTGCAAGGTCTGTCCCGGTTGATAATTGCCGAACGGCGCCATCCCCAACAGCGGGTAGCCGTCCGATTGAGTGACGAGCTGGCCATCAGCTCCGTAGAGGTGGACGAATACAGAGAGATCCTGATCAACGAGCTGTTTAATGCGCCAGTTCAGTTTGACGGAGATGGTATCGCGATCAGTGAGCACTTCAGTCGATCCTAATTCCAGCTGCGACCCCACGTGCGCGGTGAGCTCGCCCACAGCGACGTTGGTCACTCGTCCCGCAGGCAGCAGCTGAATCCGCTCGGATTCATAGCGCGTGAGATAAACCTCGCCGCTTTGACTTAGCAGTGCGTTGAGCTGTTCCCAAGCCACTTTGCGGCCAAAAATGCCGTAATAGTAAGGTGTCTCATTAGCCAGATTAGTAAATCCCACCGCCTCAGCGGGACGATCAAAACCGTTATACGCAAAAATAACATCTTTGATTCCCGCGTAGCCCGCGATGAACTGTACGCCGTGATTTCCTAGGATATAGGCGTGATGCCTGGGAGCTAACCAGGCGGGCAAATTGACAAACAACAAGGCTTCATCCTGATCCGGAGAATGGGCGGCTGCTCGGGCGAGGGTATGGACGGGTTCCTCGGCGAGATGATAGAGTTGAATTTCGGTGAGCACTACGGAGGTATTCTGAGCCAGCAGCAATCCTAATAAGCCTAACATGATTGCCAGCCGGCCCTTTTGCCAGCGACCGGCTTTGATAGTCTCCACCAGGAAGGCGGCCCACAGCATGACAATGCCTACTGCCGCAGGATACAATATGCGGGGTGAATTGATGACGTAATCGAACCCCACCGTAAACCAGGTTGGAATGATCAACAAGAAAAACCAGCCCAGACAGGCCAACATCAGTAATGCCCGGCGACGTACAACGAGTACAGTCACTACAACGGTCAACGTCACCAAGGCCACCAGCCGGATGGCATTTAGATCATTTAGTCCGAATTGATAGCTGAGAGGAACTGCCAAAGGCGCAGTGGGATAAATCAGCCCCTGCAAGTAATAGGTGCTATTCTGCAAAATACTTTCAAAACCGATCTTTTTCTCGGCCAAATAGTCAAACTTTGGCACAGCCAGGTAGATGCTTAGAAAGAGCAAATTGACACAAAGCCCGATACCTGGACCAGGCAGCCAGGGTCGACTTGAGCGCTTTTGCCATTTCCAGAGAAATTCAAGACCAAACAAGAGGGCGCCCGACATTAATCCCCATTCGATTTCAGCTGGAGCTAAAAAACAAAGCCCCCAGGCCACCCATAACCATAACCTTTTCCCGCCAGTTCGGGCCTGTTGGTAACTTAAAACGCAGAGTATGAGCAGCAAAAGACCTAATGGGTAAAAAAAGACATTGATCCAGATGACGGCTTGATAGGCAAAGGGAAAGGCAGCAAACAAGACCGCCGCTATTCCCGCAACAGTATAGCGCCGCCGGGTATGATCGAGGCGCAAGACTAAGACAGCTATGAGCCATGTGTTCAGTAAATGCGTCAGAATGTTTTGCAGTCTAAGAATTGACGGCACGTTGTGGCCTAAGATAACCGACCACAGTTTGAGCAGGAACTCGCCAAACGGACGATAGTTGGGCAAGTTCTCAGCTGTTAACCAGGGATCAATCACACTATGGTATGACAACCAGCGAAGGTGGATCACATCATCCTGAAAAAACGGCAGGCTCAGCGTGTTGAGATATAGCGTAAGAATCAGTAGACCAGCAAGACTTAAGCCAACGTAGAGCGGCCAGGGAGGCGCCTCTTCGTAGTCGATCGACCTCAGGACAGGCGGTGTAATCAGTTTGCGGAGCATAGCGTTTTCCGAATCAAAAAGTGCGGCAAGTTACCGCACTTTGAAGCAAGGCTTGGCAGCTCAATTTTGCTGCATCCACGCGGCGGCCGCTTTGGCCAAATCGGCAGACGGCCCGCGACGCACCGTGCAGTCGGGGAGCGATTGCAAGAACTGCTGACCATATTGCTTGGTGAGCAAACGCTTGTCGAACACAGCCACGATGCCCCGATCATTCTTGGTGCGAATCAAGCGGCCAAAGCCCTGGCGGAATTTCAGAATCGCGTCGGGCACGGAGTACTGCAGGAATGGTTCATCGAACGTTTCTGAACGTGCCGCAAAGATCGGATCGGTGGGCACGGCAAAGGGCAGGCGGGTCAGGGCCAGACACGACAATGTCTCACCCGGCACGTCCACACCTTCCCAGAACGATCGCGTTCCCAACAACACGGCGCGCTCGGCGTTTTTGAAATTCTCCATTAACTGGCGGCGTGATGATCCATCGCCTTGCTCATACACGAAAATATCGGCTTGAGTCAGCGCGCCCGTGATGCCCCTGGACGTCGCCTTCAGCGAGGCATACGAGGTGAACAGCACCATGGTGCGACCCTGCATGGCCGTGGTCAACGCGATGAGGCCTTTGTCCAGCGCTTGCTGGAAGCCGGGTTGACCGGGCTCGGGTACGTCCGTGACCAGGTACAACAGTGTCGAGGATTTGTAATCGAACGGCGAGCCGACGGATAGTTCGTTCATCTCTTCCGCCGACAACCGGCTGCGCACGAAATTGAAGGTTTGGGCGGTGCGCAGTGTGGCCGAAGTAAGCACAATCGATTGCTTGGTGTTCCACAGATGTTTTTGAATCAGCGGCCCGATGTGGAGCGGCGCTGAATTGATGTTCAACAGCGTGCGTTCACCGCCGCGCCCCGATCGGTTTTCTTCCATTTCGATCCAGTAGATGTCCGTCGCCTGCGGCTCCGTGAGGATCGCTTTCATGTGGCGGCGTGTTTCGTCCAACGAGCGGGCATAGGAGCCGACGCGCGCCGTCACTTCGTCGTAGTCGGGAAGATCATACTCGGCCATATCGCGCAGTGCGGCGTTAAGGCGC
>JAUQXC010000336.1 GCA_030834825.1 Thermoflexales bacterium | reverse complement strand
GGATGCCGCTCACGATGCGAAAAACGATGCCAAGGATGCTGCTCACGACGCGAAGAACGCTGCCAAGGACGCCGCCCAATAAGCAGCGTAGGAGTATGTCATGACGCCCGACGAGGTGGTAGCGTCCCTGCTTTACCGCCTCGTCGGCCCTATGCCGCTGTCTTTCTACTCCAGGGTGGTCCTGTGAGTGAGCTAGGTATGTGCCTTGGGCACCCTTGATTGAATAGAGGTTAACATCCATGACCGACACAACTAACCAGACCAAATCCACACGAATGTCCCCCAGTTGGCGCAAGCACGTGCGGCGCTTGAAGCAAGCTGCCCGCAAGACCGGCGTCGCTTACAAAACCAGCCGGCCCGTTGTTTCAATTCCGCAGGCACCCAAAAAACTGTCGTGATCGATCGAGCGTTGAAATGATCACGCCTCCAAAGGAGTTACCATGAGCAAAGATCTGGAATCGAAACCGGCCAAGGCGACTCATTTCATGCGGGGAGTCGTCATTGAGGCTGTCTTGCTGCTCGTCGTCTTCCTACTCGGCCTCATTCCGATGTGGCTGAAGTCACGCGAAGCTACCCTCCGCCTGTCGGAAGCAGAGCGCCACTTAAACCTGGCGAGAGTGCAGAATGCCCTGGCCTCGGCCGCCGTTGATACGCGGTAAGGCGAGTGTGCGCCGCCCTGATAATGCGATCACGAGCTGGCGGGCAACGACTTCGGCCACCAGTGCAGTCACGGCTGTCTGAACGTGCCGCGGATCGCTGGTTCTGGCGTTGGACTGAGCCGTCGGCGCCCGATGAAGTCAGGCGCTATGACACACCTCGCGGCACAATCGTCACGGAGATCAAGGTGTCGTAAGCTAAGGAGTTATGATGAGCGAAAATGTACAATCTAAACCGGTCAAAGCGACGCACTTCATGCGGCGGGTCATGATCTTTGCGGCCTTGCTGCTCGGCGCCTTCCTGATCGGCTTCGTCCCCCTGTGGTCGCAGTCGCGCGAATCTGCCAGTCGTCTGGCTGAGGTAGAACACCAATTAAGCCTGGCCGGGCTGCAGAATGCCCTGGCCTCCGCCGTCATTGACGCGCGGCAGGGCGAGTATGAGTCAGCCCGTCAGGCGGTCAGTGACTTTTTTACTGTCTTGCGGGCAGAAACTGACCGAGAGAATGATTCGGCCCTCTCGCCGGCACAAAGAGCGGGGGTGCAGCCATTGTATACGCAACGTGATGAGATCATCACCCTGCTGGCTCGTGGTGATCCGGCTTCCGCCGATCGGTTATCTGATCTGTACGCAGCCTATCGCAAGATCATGAACAGCTAAGGTGGCGCTTAGCGAGCAGTAGCTGGCGGTGGGCGTCAAGGAGCAAACATGAAACGTATGGCTGTACTCACCAGCGGGGGCGATGCCCCCGGCATGAACGCTGCCATTCGAGCTGTTGTGCGAGTTGGAATTGACAAGGGCTGGGAGGTGATGGGCATCCAGCATGGTTATGCCGGCCTCATCGCCGGCAACGTCGTGCCGTTGGAGGCTCGCGTTGTGAGCGGCATCATCCAGCAAGGGGGCACCATCCTGGGGAGTGCCCGTTGCCCTGAATTCAAGAACGAGGCGGCCCGGCTGCAGGCTTTGCGCGTGCTACGCAAGCACGAGATTGAGGCTGTGGTCATTATCGGCGGCAATGGCTCACAAACGGGTGCGGATGCTTTGTCGCAGCTGGGCTTTCCAGTGATCGGCGTGGCCTCGACCATTGACAATGACCTGGCTGGGTCGGACATCACCATCGGGGTAGATACAGCGCTCAACATCGCGCTCGAAGCCATCGACCGTCTGAAGGTCACGGCTTCCTCGCACGAACGGGCTTTTCTGATCGAAGTGATGGGCCATGGTTGTGGTTATCTGGCCCTGATGGCAGGCATTGCCGGCGGAGCGGAAGCGATTGTTATTCCCGAGGTAGAAACTGATCCCGAAAGCGTGGCGACTGAGTTGCGTAGCGCTTACGAGCGCGGCAAGGCGCACGCCCTGGTGGTGGTGGCCGAAGGTGCTCGTTATAACGCTGCTGCGTTGGCGCGCTACTTTCAGGAACAGCACGAGCGTTTGTGCTTTGATCTGCGAGTGACGACGCTGGGGCACGTCCAACGGGGCGGCGCTCCCAGCGCCTACGATCGCTTACTGGCGACGCGATTGGGAGCGGACGCCACAGAACGCGTGACGCGCGGCGAGCACGGCGTATTGGTGGGACTGGTCAAGGGCGAGATTGCGGCCACGCCGCTGGCCGAGGTGGTCGCTAACAAAAAGCCACTCGATCCGCGTTTGTTGGAACTGGCACGCGTGCTGGCAAAATAACAGGCGAAAACCACATGACTTACCTCAAGGAGTTCAACTCATGAACGCGAATGCAAAACAGCACCGTGCTCTTTTGCAGGACATCGCCCATCGCGCGATGCGGGAACGCGGCTTACTGCCTGACTTTTCAGCCGAAGTGCTCGCTGAGCTGGGCAAGATTCAGTCACCGGCCACGGCCGATGAATCCGTGCGCGATCTGACGAATCTGCTCTGGGCGTCGATCGATAACGCTGATTCCCGCGACCTCGATCAGATCACCGTGGCTGAGGCCCTGCCTGGCAACAAAATCAAGCTGCTGGTGGCGATCGCCGATGTAGATGCGCTCGTCAAAAAAGGATCGGCTATCGACGAACACGCGCGCCACAATACCACCTCGGTCTATACTGCGGCGATGATCTTCCCGATGCTGCCCGAAAAGCTATCCACCGATCTCACCTCGCTGAACGTCAATGAGGATCGACTATCCATTGTTGTCGAAATGGTATTGAGTGCGAACGGTTCGCTTCAAGCTTCAGAGATCTATCGGGCGCGTGTCCGCAATCACGCACAGCTGGCCTATAACAGCGTGGCGGCTTGGCTGGACGGTGGCAGTGCGCCAGAGGCGATCACGACCGTCAAAGGCCTGGCTGAGAATCTGCGCTTGCAAGACACAGCCACCCAACGGATGCGGAATTTCCGGCGTGTCCACGGGGCGCTGAGTTTGGAAACCATCGAGGCGAAACCGATCTTTGATGGCGATCAAGTCCGCGATCTCGAAGTGGAACACAAGAACCGCGCCACGGACATTATCGAGGATTGCATGATCGCGGCCAACGGTGTCACCGCCCGCTATCTCACGTCCAAAAAATTCCCGTCGATCCGACGGGTGGTGCGCACGCCCAAACGCTGGGAGCGAATTGTCGAGCTGGCTGCGGAGCACAAGTTTGAGCTGCCCGCCGAACCCGATTCAAAAGCGCTGGATGAGTTTCTCGTCAAAGAGAAGGCCGAAGATGCACTGCGCTTCCCCGATCTCTCTTTGGCGGTGATCAAACTCCTGGGCGCGGGTGAATACCTGGCCGAACTGCCCGGCGACACCGCACCCGGACACTTTGGTCTCGCCGTCAAGGACTATGCCCACTCTACGGCTCCGAACCGGCGCTATCCCGATCTGATCACGCAGCGTTTATTAAAGGCGGCAATCGCAGGCAGTGCCTGGCCCTATCGCAAAGATGAACTGGACGATCTGGCGAAACACTGCACTACAGAAGAGGATACTGCTAACAAAGTCGAACGGCAGGTCGGCAAATCGGCCGCAGCGCTTCTCCTCGAATCGCGAATCGGCGAATGGTTCGACGCCATTGTGACAGGTGCTTCGGACAAAGGCACCTGGGCCCGGCTACTCGAGATTCCGGTGGAAGGGAAAGTGGTACGCGGGTTCGAGGGCCTGGACGTCGGTGATCAAGTTCGCGTGCAACTGACCGCGCTCAATGTGGAGCGCGGCTTCATCGATTTCAAAACCACAGGGGAGACCAGACAGTGAGGTTAGCCAGCATGAGCACACGACAAGCGAATACTGATCGATGGGCGCGTGAATTATATACTCGTTTCCACCTATGCGGCGCGTGCCAGGGTGCAGTGACGCTGGCCGAACAACTGGATGGCCGCTGCCCCCATTGTGCGGCGCAGATCTTTGCTGGCTCGTTTACACCCGATCGGGCGCGCGAGCGGTTAGCAGAATTGAAAGCACGCCGGCGGGTGTTGGGGCTGAGGAACACAGCCTGAGCGACATCAGCGTACAAGGAGCGAGTCATGAAAAGCGAAATCGGTTTATGGATTGACCATCGGCAGGCGGTGATTGTGGTGGTGACCGCTGCCGGCGAGGAAACA
Organism: Thermoflexales bacterium; assembly: GCA_030834825.1. Classification (GTDB taxonomy): domain Bacteria; phylum Chloroflexota; class Anaerolineae; order Fen-1058; family Fen-1058; genus Fen-1058. The sequence goes on along the minus strand of JAUQXC010000336.1, from coordinate 465 downwards.
AAACGCATCAGGTCCAACCTGGAGAAACACGTCCGGTTTGCCAGCGGTTCATCCGAGGACGGTTCGGCCGAGGATGTGCGCGATCGGCAATTCGGGAACCAGCTCAATAGCTACTACGCTGAAGTCATCGCGGTTATTCGTGGCGCCGACGCGATCCACATCTTTGGGCCAGGCGAGGCCAAAGGCGAGCTAGAGAAACGCCTTGAGCACGAAGGGCTTAAGGGACGAATTGTGGATATTGAGACCGTGGATAAGATGACGGATCGCCAGATCGCGGCGAAAGTTCGAGAGCGCTTTCTGACTTCAAGGGTGCGCTGAGGGTTAGCGCTGAGGGTTAAAGGAGACATATTCCATGTTACCAATCGGCGATGATGATAGTGCGCGTAGAACATTTCCCGTGGTTACCTATGCTTTGATCGCCTTGAACGTCCTGTTCTTCTTCGTCGAATTGAGCGGCGGCGACCC
>JAUQXC010000335.1 GCA_030834825.1 Thermoflexales bacterium | reverse complement strand
GCAAATATCCCCGACCCTCCCGCTTGAGGTGTTGGCCGTGAGCAACTCCAGCGATGCGGGTAATGAAGCCGAGGAAGGCGTGGAGGTCAATGGCCTGAATCAAAGTGGTGAAGAAATTACCACCGTCAATGGTCCGGATATTGTCATTCAGCGGCTGCTAGCACCGGCGCAAGACGTCACGAACAAGAATTTGAAGGTCGCGGTTGTCCTGTTCAACAATGGCTTCGTTGCGACGAAAGGTCCGGACGACCAAGGCTGGTTCGGAATCGATCTGTATCTGAAGCCTTATGGTGCGCCGCCGCCTACCGGTCCAGTAGATCGCTATCTGGGCGCCTGCCCGACCACAGTCAATCCTTGTCCCGGCACGATTCGCTATAACCAATACCAGGCCGTCGGTTATCCTGACGGCGAATTGGGTGTGGATCAAATATTTACCGTGACATTTCCCTTAACGGTTGCCTTGCCGGGGCGCTATTGGTTGTACACCCAGGCCGATCCATTTTGGAACGATCCGAATCCGGCCAACGGCCTCCCGGCTCATGGTCGCGTGATCGAGGGTAATGAAATCAACAATATCTTTGGGCCGATCGAGATCGTCATCGACTATCCCAAGGTCTATCTGCCAATTATTCGGCGCTAATAGTACGTCTTAAAGCTCCGTAGTTGACGCATCCCCACACCTGCACTTGCGTTGCACGCAGTGCGGTGCAAGTGTGCGTCAAGATCAGGCAGCGTAACGCGGCTAGTGCGAGTTGCCTTTGCTGTTCAAATTGTGTAGAATGCAACTGTCTGTAAAACAGGTGTTTCAAGCCCGTAGTCGGTTGCACAAACGCGGATCACGGGTAGCGTGAGGCAAGACCACGCTTCCCCTATAGGAGCATCAAAGATGACTTGGCGAACTCGCTTGCTGGTGACTGGTGCCGTGGTTTTTGTTGTTGCATTGGTGATGTTGCCACTTAAAATGGAAAGTGCCACAGCGGCAACTTTGTTACAGCCGCCACCTACGCCCACGTCAGAGCCGCCCGCGACTCCTACCTCAGAACCGCCAGCGACTCCAACGTCACAGCCGCCGGCGACTCCTACCTCAGAACCGCCAGCGACTCCAACGTCACAGCCGGGAGCAACTCCAACTCCTCAACTCGATACGCCCACTCCACGGCCTACAAATGAACCGGGCACGGGTGGTGGTGGTGGTGCGCCTCCTGGGCCGAGTGGTACTCCGGTGGTCAACGGCTGCGTGAGATCGATTGGCAAGAACGGCATTAACCTGAGCACGGAACCGGGGTTCTATCAGCCTCATATACAAATCATTCCGCGTGAACGTTTGGCCCAGGTGCTGGCAGGACCGGAACGCGCCGACACGATTTGGTGGTGGCGCCTGCGCACGGATGCGGGTGTGGAAGGCTGGGGCAATCAAGACGAAATGACGCCCGATCCGGGTCCCTGTGCTTTTGGCACAAGCGCTTCGCCAGGAGGACAGACCGCTCCTTACCCGGTCACGGTAGTGCCCTCCTTTTCCTTTGAGCAACCTTCTGCCTTGGAACAACCCTCCGGCCAAGTTATGCCGCTGGGGCAGGCAACTCCCGCGCCACAAGAAACACTGCCGCAAACAGGTGATAATTTGGAGTGGTGGTTTTTGGCCGGGCTGTTGGCGATCACGGTGATGGTGGTCGGATTCGTACGGCGCAGACTGCAAACACAACCTGCGGCGAGCGGCAGCTCTTTACGGGAAGATGAGACAGATATAAGGAAGCAGTGATCCTGATTGAAGAGGCAGTCGCTTAAGCAACCTACGTTTGAGCGGATAAAGCACACGGCCTTCGACTGAGAAACTACTCAGCCGGAGGCCGTTTCACTTGGCTGGACTGAAATTAGCGCACCTTGTGGTGGGGTGTGGGCGAAGAGCGGTCAACAAGGAGTCGTCCATCAGGTTTTCTTCTGGCTTTTTGTTTGGAGTATAATCGATGGTACCTCAGATAGTACTCTGATCTCCATCACACAGCGTCGATCAATCGTCAGCCAAGCGTTGATTGGGCGTAGGCTGGCGTGGAACACAACCGTGGCACAGAGCGTTATGATAGGAGAATCCATATGCGGCACTCGATTGTTTCCATCCATCGATCGTGGTTGAGGTTACTTGCCCTAGCTGCCATAGCTCTGGCAACTCTAGCCTGCGGCTTTGAAGGCGGAGCATTTGGCGCCACTCCCGTTGGCCCCACGTCCATACCGGCCAGTGCCAGCGTCCCGACCCGCGTCAGCAAGGTGCTAGTTCCGGCTATCAGCAGCGGCGGCGTAACACAGCCGGCACCAGAGTCTACTGAACCAACACTCAGTGCAGTGACGTCCCAGGCAGTGCAGGGACCTGTGGAAGCGATTTTGATTACATCCACACAACCGGGACAAGGGGTGCGTGGAACGCTGCGGATCGAAGGGGTGAGCAATCTGGCCGCTGATCAGCAACTCCACGTGTTGTTGCGCAATGCACAAGGTACGGTCATTCCCATCGCCCGACCGGTGGTTCACTCTCAACCGGATCAGCCGGGTGCTTTCAGTGCCGATGTCGTCTTGCCGCCGGAGGTGTCGCCCCAGACGGGCCGAGTACAGGTTTATACCGTTTCACCCAATGGTAAAAGTGTCACACATCTCACTTCGGTTGAGGTGGAACTGAATAGCGACGCGCCGGCTGCGGCCCCAATCGATCCGCAGACCTCCGAAGCGATTGTGATCACGTTTCCCAGCCCCAACGCGGAAGTGACGGGCGTGGTCAAAGTGGCTGTGGCGACGTTACTGGGGCCTAAGATCATCATCGATGTGCGCGATGCAAATGATCAGACGGTGGGCCGGGTGGAACAAAGTGTTGAACAAATTGCAGGTATTCCGACTCAGGTTCTGGCCGAAGTACCTATTCAGGTTTCCGCCAGCGGGCCGGGCCTCGTGTTGGTTTATGTGGTGAATGCCCGCGACGGTTCGACGGATCATCTCAATTCAGTAGAAGTCAATCTGGTTCCGTGAAAGGTAAGCGGTCTAATCACGCCTTACCATTACATTTCACGCATTACGCATCAAGGAGTTACTATGGCTACTGCAAACCCCCCTCGTCCTTCCAACCGGTTGCCGGTGATCCTCGTCGCGCTGGTGGCCGTGATCGGCCTGATCGCCGCCGGCGTGTTCCTGTTGACGCGCAATCAGCAGGATCAAATCGTGAAGAATTTAGTGGCGAAGCTGCCGCCGTTCGTGATCGATCGTGCTCCGGCGCGCGGCGAAGAACAAGGCACCGAAGCGCCGATTACGCTCTCGTTCGACAAGCCGATGAATCGCGCTTCGGTCGAGCAATCTTTTCAGATCACACCCAAAATCAGCGGCGCGTTCAAATGGAACGATGACAATACGCAGGTGGCTTTTGTGCCGACGGGGCAGGGTTTTGCGCGCGGCGAGATTTACAACGTTAACGTGCTCACCACGGCGCTGGCTGCCAATGGACAGATGTTGGGCCAGCCCCTGGAATTCACCTTCAAGGCGGTGGGCTTTTTGGATGTGACCCAGGTGATGCCCACCGACGGCACAGAGGGCGTCGGTACGGACACCGACATCACAGTGATGTTCAATCGGCCGGTGGTGCCGCTGGTGCCGATCGAGCAGCAGGCCACTCTGCCGCAGCCGCTGGTGATCGATCCGCCGGTGAAAGGCCAGGGCGAATGGATCAATACCTCGATCTACGTGTTCCGCCCCGACGAGCGTTTGCAGGCAGGCATCCAGTACACCGCAAAAATCGCGGCGGGTCTGCAAGATCCGTTAGGCGCTGCGCTGCGTGAGGATCTGGTGTGGTCGTTCACGACCATGACGCCGCAAGTGATCGCCAATGGACCCAGTGAGGGTGAGACCGATGTCTGGCTCGATCGCTCACTGCAGGTAGTCTTCAGCCAGCCGATGGATCATGCCAACGTCGAGAGCTTGTTCTCGCTGCATCAGGGATCCCCCGATGGACCACAGGTACAGGGAACTTTCACGTGGGTGACCTCCACCGTGATGGGCGGCGACATGCCCATGGGCATGAACGGCAGCATCATGGCTGCCCCGCTGCCCGGCGGTGGTCCGGCGCGCGCTTTGTTGGGCGAAACGCTGACCTTCACGCCGACCAACTTGCTTGAGCGTGAGACGGTTTACTTTGCGCGCCTGGCGTCAGGTGCGCAAGGCGCGAGCGGCGGCTTGCCTATGCCTGCCGATTACGTGTGGTCGTTCACAACAGTGAAGCCGCTCTACGTGATTCGCACGGATCCGGCGAACGGCAGCAGCGCCGCACCTTATGCGTCAATGGATATTTTCTTCTCCGCGCCGGTGGACGAAAAGACCTTGCAGTACGTGACGACTTCGGCCGAGATTTCGCCGACGCAGGTTTACACCTACTACAGCGATTGGGACAAGCGCTATGTGTACGGTTTCGGGCCGGGACCGTCGGGCGATTATCAAGTGACCGTCGGGGCGCAGCTGGCCGATCGTTGGGGACAGCAGCTGGGCAGCGATCAAGTGATCAACTTCCGCACGCGTCCACTGGCGCCCGAGCAGTGGTTCGACGTACCGGGCCGCTTTGGCGTGTACAGCAATTACACAGACACGGTGATCTACGTGCGCTACCGCAACGTGTCACAGCTCAACTTCGATCTCTATCAAGTGCCACAAAATGAATTCGCGTATCTCATCGGGCCAAATTCGTATTCGCGCTGGGATATTCCTGTGCCTGTCGGATCGCCGCCGGTCCGCTCGTGGAGCGTGCCGGTCGATAAGCCGCTCAACACGGCGGGCCTGATCCGTATTCCGATGGAGAGCGACACCGGTGGCGTGCTGCCGACCGGCATTTACCTGATCCGTGTGACATCGCCGGAACAAAGCCAAAACGATTTCGGCGGGACCACACGCCACTTGCTGGTCGTGGCCGATAACAACATCACGCTCAAGGCCGCTGATAAAGAGGGACTTGCGTGGGTCACCCATCTCCAATCGGGGCAAGAGACTCCGAATGTGCCGATCCATATCTACGATCCGGACTTCAAGCAGCTGTCTGCGGGCACGACGGATCCAGCCGGTTTGTTCAAATACGACCTCACTGCGCAGCGCGATCCCAACATCAGCTTGATGGCGGTGGTCGGCGACTATGGCGGTCCGTTCGGCGTAGCGGTCAGCGACTGGAACAACGGCATCGGGCCGTGGGACTTTGGCGTGTATGCCAATTACTATGCCAGCGCCTACAACGCCTACCTCTACACGGACAAGCCGATTTATCGGCCCGGGCAGACGGTGCACATCAAGGGCATTATGCGCGTGGAGGATGATGCCCGTTACGCCATCGATCCGAATCTGAAGTCGATCGATATATTGATCTACGATTCCCAGGGCAAGCAGGTCTATACCGGCACGCAAGCGTTAAATGATTACGGTACGTTCAGTTTCGACTTCGCGCTGGATGGTGAAGCGGCGCTGGGCGGCTATTCGATTCAGGCACAGATTCCGGTGACACGTCCGGGTCAGGACATGCCCAGCGTGCAGTATTACAACGGCACGTTCGTGGTGGCCGAATATCGCCGGCCGGAATTTCAAGTGAGCGTGACGGCGGTGAAGGACGAGGTGTTGCAAGGCGAGACCGTGGAGGTAGAAGTGGAAGCGACCTACTTCTTCGGCGGCGCGGTGGGTGAGGCACCCGTTAACTGGTCGGCCACCGCCAGCGATTACTACTTCGATCGGTACAGTGGGCCGGGCTACTACGGCTGGAATGACATCGACTACAGCGGCCTCTACGATGACTCACGCGGCGGCCTGATTGCTTCCGGTGAAGGCAAAACCGACGCCCAGGGCAAGCTCAAGATCAGCCTGCCCGCCAAGTTGGATGAAAAAGCCGGCAGCCAGGTTTTCAACGTCGAAGCCGCGGTGACCGATCTCAACGGGCAGTACGTGGCGAATCGCGTCCGTGTGATCGTGCATCAAGGTGAATACTACATCGGTGTCGCGCCGGTCGATTACGTGGGCACGGTGGGCCAGCCGCTGGATTTCAATCTGCTCACGGTCGATTGGCAGGGCGCGGCGCTGGGGAGCAAGAATCTCGACGTCGTGTTCCATCAACGCGAGTGGTACAACGTGCAGGAGCAGGACGACTTCGGCAACATCATGTGGACGTGGTCGTTTAGCGACACGGCGGTGTTCACGGCCACGGCGACCAGCGGTCCCGACGGCATGGGTACGACGTCGTTCATTCCGCCCGCCGGTGGCGAATATCGTGTGGTGGCGCGCGGCACCGACGATCGCGGCAACAAAATTTCAACCTCAACCTATGTCTGGGTGTCAAGCCGCGAGTATGTCTCGTGGCGGCAGGACAACAACGATCGCATCTCGCTGGTGGCGGATAAGAAGGAATACACGCCGGGTGATGTGGCGAAGATCTTGATTCCGTCTCCGTACCAGGGACAGGTGCGCGCGCTGGTCACCACGGAACGCGGCCGCATTCTCGATCAACAAGTCATTACCTTGCAGACCAATAGCGACGTGATCGAAATTCCGATTACGCCGGCCATGGCGCCCAACGCCTTCGTCTCGGTCGTCATCGTCAAGGGCGTCGATCAAAATGATCTGGCGCCGTCGTTTAAGATGGGGTACGCCTCGTTCAAAGTGAATCGTGCGCAGCAGGAACTGACCATCGATCTGACTCCCGATCGCGATCCTCACACCGCGCACTATGCGCCGCGCGACACCGTAACCTACACGGTGAAGATTGAGAATTATGCCGGCGAGCCGCAGCAGGCTGAAACCTCACTGGCGATGGTCGATCTGGCGGTGCTCTCCCTGCTCGATCGGTTGCAGCTGCCCATCGCCGAGCAATTCTATGGCGAGCGCGGCCTGGGCATTCGCACCGGCGTGGCGCTGGTGTTCTCGGTCGATCGCATCAATGTGAAACTGGCCGCAGAAGCCAAGGGCGGCGGCGGCGGCGCAGAGGCCGCAGGTGGCTTCACCGTGCGCGGCGATTTCCGCGATACCGCTTACTGGAAGGCGGATGTCACCACCGATGCGAACGGCCTCGCGACGGTGTCCTTCACGTTGCCCGACAACCTGACGACGTGGCGCATGTCGGCGATTGCGATCACGAAAGACGGGCTTGTCGGCGAAGGCCAGTCGGAGGTGAGAAGCACCAAGGATTTGTTGATCCGCCCCGTGACGCCGCGCTTCATGGTCGTCGGCGATCAATTCAACCTGGCGGCCGTCGTCAACAACAACACGGCGAATGACATCGCGGCCGATGTCTCGCTGGAAGGTACGGGCATCACCATCGTCAATGGACAGGTGAAGCAGAATGTGAGCGTGCCGGCGGGTGGCGCGGTGCGCGTGGAATGGCCGGTGACCGTGCTCGATGCAGCCTATGCTGATCTGACGTTCAGTGTGCGCGGCGGTGGGTTGAGCGATGCCAGCAAGCCCACGGCGGGTCTGCCCCCCGAACAGTATTTGCCAATCTACAAATACAGCACGCCGGATACGACCGCCACCAGCGGCAATGTGACGCAGGAAGATCCGGTGCGCAATGAAGTCATCGTGCTGCCCAAAGTCATCGATGTGACGCAGGGTGAACTGAAAGTGCAGATCGATCCGTCGCTGGCGGCCGGATCGACTGAGGGCCTGAATTACCTCGAGCACTATCCGTATGAATGCACGGAACAGACCGTGAGCCGCTTCCTGCCGAATGTATTGACTTATCGGGCGTTGCGGGAACTGAATCTCGCCGATGCAGCGTTGCAGGAGAGATTGGAGCGGTTGGTGCGCTTTGGCTTGCAGCGTCTCACCAACCAACAGCACGTCGATGGCGGCTGGGGCTGGTGGGTCGATGAGAAATCGAACGTGCAGACTTCAACCTATGTGGTCTTCGGTTTGATCAAAGCGCGGCAGGCCGGCTTCCCGATCGATCAGAATGTGCTGGACCGGGGTGTGCAGTATTTGATCAACAACGTGCAGGCGACGACGGGCATCGATACGCCGTGGCGTGCGAATCAGCAGGCGTATCTGCTGTACGTGCTGGCCGATGCAGGCAAGCCCCAGACCAGCGCCTTGATCTCGCTCTACGACGACAAGCGGGTGTTGTTAAGTAACTATGGCAAGGCACTGCTGGCCTTGGGTTTGAATATCGCGCAGCCCGCTGAGAAGTCGCGCATCAACACGCTCATGAGTGACATCGTGAGCCAGGCCAAGACCAGCGCCACCGGCGTGCACTGGGAAGAGAAGGATTTGTACTGGGGTTCGTGGGAAACCGATGTGCGCTCGACGGCCACGGTGCTCGACGCATTTGCGATCCTCGATCCCAAGAATCAACTCGCGCCCAACGTCGTGCGCTGGTTGATGAACTCGCGGGTGGAAGGCCGCTGGCCGTCGACACAGGATACCGCCTGGACGTTGATCGGTTTCACCGACTGGATGGTGGCGACGGGCGAACTCACCCCCGATTATTCGTGGGCGCTGAAGTTGAATGAGACCGTTATCGGTTCGGCGACGGCCACGCAGGACAACGTGCGGCAATCGGTCGTCATTACCAAACCCATCGCCGAGTTGAATGTGCCGGCGAACGTGCTGGCATTCGAGCGCAAGGCCGCGGAAGGCCAGGCGGGCGACGGGATGATGTACTACTCGGCTTACCTGCGCGCGTATCAACCGGTGACAGGTGTGCAGTCGTTGGCGCGCGGCATCGTGATCGGGCGGCAGTATTACGATCAAAGTGATGCCTGCTTTAAGCCTTTGAAACTGGGTGAGAAAGCCATTCCCTGCACGCCGGTCACGAAGGCGCAGGTGGGCGATACGCTGGTGGTGAAGTTGAGCATCGTCGCGCCGACCGATCTGCATTACGTGCTCGTCGAGAGTCCGCTGCCCGCCGGGATGGAAGCGGTGGATACCAGTCTGAAGACGACCTCACAGATCGCTGAAGGCCCGGAGTTTGGACCGGTCAATCAGCCATACACCTACCATGGCGGTTGGGGCTGGTGGTGGTTCACGCACACCGAACTCCGCGACGAGAAGGTGGCGCTGTTCGCTTCGTATCTGCCCAAAGGAACGTACGAGTACACCTATCAAATCCGCGCCGGGTTGGATGGTACTTATAACGTGTTGCCCGCTCGCGCCGAGCAGATGTACTTCCCGGAGGTGTTTGGTCGCAGCGATGGGGCGCAGTTTGTGATTGAGAAGTGATCCCTCACCCGCGCACTGGCGTGCGCTCCCTCTCCCTATTTAGGGAGAGGGTTGAGTAAAGCAAAGTCCGGTCTTGATATTCTCTCAAGGCCGGACTTCGTCTTCACGGTGTATAATCCATATGAGCGGTACAATGAATTATTCCATCGTCTTGACTGAGCAAGCGCGCATTCATATTCGATACCTGTTGCGACAAGGCGTGATGAACCGAGGCGAGCAGGTGCGTTTGATCAATGCGCTGGCGACGCGGTTGCAATATCAGCCGACGATGGCGCAAGGCAGCGTTAAAATCCTGCACCAGCCCAATATCTTGGCTGTCTCATACGAATTGCGCGTTCAACCGTGGCGCGTGTTTTACAACGTCGATGATAATGTACGAGAAGTTCGAATTGAAGCCGTTGGTTATAAAGTGCGCGAGAAGTTGCTGGTTGAGGGGAAGGAGGTTGAACTATGAGCCTGCTGCAAGTTGATGATCGCAAATTGGATACTGCTCAATTGGCCCGCCTGACGCAGCAAGGGCCGGTCATTGTGACTCATGACGGTAAGCCATTGTTCGTGGCGCAGGCCGCCGCCCCCGAATGGCTTGAGGCGTGGGCGGCAGAAGAGTCAAAGCCGGGGATGCTGCAGTTGAAAGAGTATGCCGAACTGTATAACATCCCGTTGGATGCTGACGCCTATCGGCGCGAATTTCCGGAGGATGAGCCGTTTACACATCCACCAGCAGATGAAGAGTAGCATAGCATAAGCATGAAGCACAGCGTAGTCCGATCTTGATATTCTCTTAAGATCGGACTACGTTATTTATCGGCGACCTTCAGTTCGACGATCTTGGGTTCCAACCGGCGGGCGTGGACGCGGATGAAGGCCACACTGACAGGCAGGTGAAAGCGGCGGGGACCGGCGCTGCCGGGATTGAGATACAGCACGCCGCGTCGGTTTTCGACGGCGGGTTTGTGAGTGTGTCCGCTGATGACGGCGGCCATGCCATGTACTTCGGGAGTCAGTCCCAACTGCTGCACATCATGCAGCACATAGATTAGGTGTTGATCGACCTGCACCCGTTCGGTGAGGGGCAGGGCCTGCGCCCATTCTTCGTGATCGGTATTGCCGCGCACCGCGAACACTGGCGCGATCTGGCGCAGCACATCCAGGATGTCGCTCCGGCCCACATCGCCTGCGTGAATGATGAGATCGACGCCGCGCAAGGCCTTCAGCGCTTCGGGTCGTAACACGCCATGCGTGTCAGAAATCACTCCGATGTTTTTCATGGCGTCTTATATCGATCTTTGATTTATCTTGCACAAGGGCTCCTGCTGGACGAGAGTCCAGCGGTTAGGAGCGGCGAACCCCCACAGGGACTTCGTGTCGTCCGCCTTGAGCACAATTCTTTAAGAGTTCACGTTAAAGATCGGGAATCTGCCAATCGATCTCACCCCGCCCAGCCGCCCGCAAGGCCGCATTCGCTTGCGAAAATGGTCGGCTGCCAAAGAAGCCGCTCTTGGCCGACAGGGGCGAGGGATGCGGCGCTTTCAAAATGGTGTGCCGCTGCGTATCGATCAGATCGATCTTCTTTTGGGCGTAAGCGCCCCACAACAAGAACACCACGGGATCAGACTTTTCGCCCACCGCGCGAATCACGGCATCGGTGAATTTTTCCCAGCCCTTGTTTTTGTGCGAATTGGGTTGATGCGCCCGCACGGTCAAGACAGCATTCAACAACAGTACACCTTGTTCCGCCCACGGGACCAGATAGCCGTTGTTAGGAATGCTGCAGCCGACATCGCTCTTGAGCTCTTTGAAGATGTTGACCAGCGACGGAGGTGGTTTGATCCCCGGCCGCACGGAGAAAGACAGGCCGTGCGCCTGCCCTTCGTCATGATAAGGGTCCTGGCCCAACACGAACACTTTGACTTCTTCATAGGGCGTGTACTTCAATGCGTTGAAGACATCCTCGGCAGTCGGGAACACCGCGTGCGCGGCGCGCTCTTGCGCCACAAAATCTTGCAAAGTTTGATAGTAAGGCTGCTGGGTTTCTGCGCCGATGATGCTGCGCCAGCCGGCGGGAATCGGTGGGGTCATGCTGACGTGTGCCTCCGTGAAAAGATCGGTTAGCTTCATTGTCCCTCGTGTTGGCGAATTCGCCAACTGCTGAGTCGTCTATAATGGGCTCATCCTCCAGCGGAGTCACTCGCGATGAACGATCACACCATCCTGGTCTTCACTCATAACGGCATGGGCGCCGCGCCCGCCGAGTTGCAGCAGAAACTTGCAGCGAAGTTCCTGCAGTTGAACCTAGATGCGAATATATTACCTGCCAAGATTCTGTTCTATACCGATGGCGTGAAACTTGCCTGTGAAGGCTCGCCCGTCATCAACGAGCTGAAAGTCATGAAAGATCGCGGCGTAGAGCTGATCTTGTGCAGCACTTGCCTGGATTACTTCGGTCTGCGCGACAAAGCGCAGGTAGGCATCGTCGGCGGCATGCCGGACATCATTGAGGCGTTGAGCGCGGCGGAGAAAGTCATCAGTCTGTAGAAGTGAGAGATTGGAATTTGGAAGTTGGAGGCGTCGCTATCATGCCAAGCGCACTTCCAACTTCCAGACTCAACTTGGGCGATCTGGATTCGAGGCTTGCCCTTGCCCGGCTTCCACCGGAAGCCGGTGGGCCGCTTGGCGTAGCCGGTGTTCGCGCGCACTCGCCTAAAACCTCGACCTCAACACGGGGTTTTCTGGGTCTTCCGACTTGAAGGTGCCACCCTTACGACAACGGCGTGGCCAGGCGGACGACGCTGCCGCGTTCATTCGTGTGATACTCGTACTGCTTGCCGCTGATTTCCAGGATGACGCGGTAGCCGGGTGTGATCACCGTCGTGCACATGATACCGGGCGTCTGAATGCCCAGACAACCATCGGGCCACTCCACTGCTTCGACACTGACCATGATCACCGCGCCCACATCCACACTCAAGCGCTGTGCCAAATCCTGGCGTGAATTGGCGACGGCTGCCTCCTGTCCTTCCGCTGGATTTGTGCCGGGGTCCAGCGGACTCGGCGCCATGGTGGGCAACATACTCGGTGCCGAGGTAGGAAGACTGGGGGGAGATGTTGGAATGCTCGTGGGCGTAGCAGGCGCGCCACAAGCGGCGATCAGGATGCTCAATAGCAACACAATACTACCAGCTTTGATCTTCATCGTTGATGCTCTCCTTAAATCGATTGCGCCGCTGCGAGCGGGCGCATGGGTAAGTCCAAGGGTAACGGGTTCAGCCGATTTGCACAAGGAAAACGCGGTGAGGGTTATTCACCGCGTGGAGGAGAAGAGGATTGGTCGGACGCAGGTTTCTTGCGCCGTGCTTCACCCAGACTGGCCGACAGGCCTAACAGCGCGCCACCGATCGTGCCCAGGATCAGTTCCCACGCCGGCGGAGGTTGGCCGCTGAAGACGGAAAACAACAAAGCCACGACTGCGCCGGAGATCGCGCCTAATCCCACGATCGCCCAGCGTTTCCAGCCGGTCAATCGGCCATACGTATTGTCTTGAGGAGAGGAGTGATTTGGCATAGGCTTTCACTCAAAGTATACCATTTACTATGGCACTGAGGCTTAAGTACTATGGTTTGGGAACGGTTTGCACTTCACTTTTCAATCGCAACATGCTATACTTCCTCTCGCAAGTTTCCCGATGAACTGTGTTTCATCGAATTGACAAGCATGACATCTTCATCGACCTCTCAAGATGATCGGACGTGGGCAGCCCGTCTGCAGCGCTGGGGACTGGACGATATTGCGCCGATCTTCAGTGAAGTGCTACGCCCCTTTGGCGCGATCGGCGGCCAACTGCTGACCCTGGCTTCGCCGCTGCTGACGACATTCGTGGACGAAGGCCGTCTCGATCAGCTCGTCGAGATGCTGGATGATCCCGATCGCTTGGATCAATCCTTGCGTGATCTGGATCAAGAGGCCGAGCGATGAATCCGTTCCTGGAAAATTACGGCGGCTTGCTGTTATTGATCTCGTTCGGCGCGTTGGTGTTCGCGTTCTTCGTCATGTTCCGCACCAGCCGTCGCCGTCCGCGTTTCCGCGCCATTCATGCCTTCAGTTTGCTGCGCGGCCAAATGGGGCGGGCAATTGAGTCTGGGCGCGATCTCCACGTCTCGATCGGCACGGGCGGCGTGAGCGGTGATGATACAGCGACGACTCTTGCCGGTCTGGCCGTGGCAGAATACCTGGCCGACGAAGCCGCCGCCAGCGGCATCGCCCCGCTCGTTTCCACCTCTGATCCCACGAGCGCCATTCTGGCCGAAGATGCGGTGCGGCGGCCGTACGTTCGCCAGGGCAATCTCAACGACTTCCCACGCGGCGCAGCACGTCTGCCCGCTTTGAATCCAACTCAGTATGCGGCGGCTACCATGGACTTGCTCAATCACGAGCCGGTCCTGGCCAACATCATGTCCGGCGCCTTCGGACCGGAAGCGGCGCTGATCGATCAAGCGGCCAGTAGTCACGATCTGCCGCAGCTGTTTGGCGGATCGGATCCGCGCGCGCTGGCCGTCATGGCGACCTCGGCCGATCAGATGCTGCTGGGCGAAGAAATGTACGCCGCCAAGGCCTACTTGCGCGCTCAGCCCTGGCATCTGGCGAGTTTGCGTGCCCTCGATGTGGTGCGCCTCGTCATCGTGGTTGTGATTGTACTTGCCTTCTTCATTGGACTGGTATCGTAGTGAGCGTGTAACGTGAGACGATTTTTCACCAGCACCGCACCGACTGTCATCACCGGCATTGCCGGGTTGATCGTGCTGCTCAGTTTCATCTTCCCCCAGTATCTACTGGCCTTTCGGGTGGTGCTGATCAATATTGCTGTCATCGTCGCGGGCATGGCGTTGCTGTTGGGCTTTGTGCGGTTGTTGAATCTGCACCTGCGGCGAGTGCAGCAGCGAAAAAATTTCTACAGTCTGATTGCATTGATTGTTGCGCTGCTGGTTTTTGCCGTGTTGTCCGTTGAGCGCCTGCTGAATCTGTTTAACGCCAATCAGCCCGCGGCCGGCTTGCCGCTCAATAGTTTGGTCTTCAATTCCGTCATCGGGCCGATTCAATCAACCTTGGGCGCACTGCTCGCCGTTTTCTTGGGCGTCGCTGCCGTGCGCATGGCGCAACGCCGCCGGACGTGGGGGACGTTATGGTTTTTGGTGTCGGCCATCGTCGTGCTGTTGACGCAGATTCCTGTTACGGACGCGCTGTTGCCCATTCGCCAGTTCTTCGATGCGCTGGCCATGGGGGGTCTGCGCGGCTTGTTGTTGGGCGTCGCACTGGGTACTTTGGCAGTCGCGTTCCGCGTGCTGTTGGCGATCGATCGACCGCAGGGCGAATGAATGGGTTAGCCTGATCTATGGTTTACTGTCCAGGTTGTGGCACTGCCAATCGAGATGGCTCACGTTTCTGCAATGAGTGCGGCACCAAGCTGCCCACCATGACCAGCTCGTTGTGCCCTACCTGCGGCACGCCTAATCCACCCCATAGCCTCTTCTGCGAAAAGTGCGGCACACGCCTCATCGCTTCGCTGACGGAAGAACCGGAAGAGACAGAGACACCCACACCTTCGACCTTTGTTCCCAAGGGTTTGTCATTGCCTACTAAATCGGAGGCTGGGGCTGAACCGGTTGCCGCAACACCCACACCGAGTGAGCCACAGAACCCGGCTGAGTCGCCGCCACCCACTGAAGAGGAATTGCCCGATTGGATGCAGGTCGTTCAATCGTCAGTGACCGGTACCTCCGAATTGGATAACACCCCAGTCACGCCTGCCAGTGACACGTCGGATCAATCTGCCCCGGAAGAGGCCCTGGACTGGTTGGGCGAATTGCGGCTGGCCGATCAATCTTCTGAAGCCAAGAAGCCCGGTACCGATGAATTGTTACCGGAATGGGCGCAGCGCTTGCGCACCATGCCTGAAGCCACACAGTCCTCTGATACAGAAGAAGTTCCCGATTGGTTGAATACCCTCGGCAAAACAGGGCAATTGCCCTCTGCTGAAGAAACACGCGGCGCGCCGACCCCGGCAGCGACTGAAGAGATACCCTCTTGGATGTCTAACCTGGGTGCACCGACTGAAGCGGCTGCAGCGGAAGAAGAAGAATTGCCAGAGTGGCTCAAGGAACCTGCGACGCCTTATTTCTCGACCGAATCCAGTGAGCCACCACTGTCACCTCCGGTTGCGCAGGCGCAACCGGCCACGGAAGAAATGCCTGACTGGCTGCGCGATCTGCGCCCTGCTGCCGGATCCGAAGAGTCCCTCCCCGATTGGTTGGATGAGCTCGGTGCAGAAGAACAACCTGCCTCAGAATCGACGGCTTTGTCGACGGGTGACAGCGCGCTCGATTGGTTGAACCAGCTCGGCGCTACCGCGCCCGAAGCCCCCAGCACGCCGGCCGCAGAACCGTCCGATTGGATGAACTCACTGCGTGCGGCTGTGCCTGAAGTTGATAAACAATCTGCGGAAGAAATTCCCAATTGGTTAAGCGGGATGGAAACGGCACAACCGCCAGAGGGAACTCCAACGGCCAGTGAAACACCCGATTGGATGAGCTCATTCCGCTCGGCATCGCTCGAACCGGCCGCGCCTGCTGAAGAAGAAGGCCTGCCCGACTGGTTGCAGGGCACTGGCCCGGACACAGCAAGCGCAGCAGAAAAACCCTCCGAACCGGCCGCATCCTTGAAGCCCGTCACCGACTGGCTTTCCGCTTTGCGTCAGGCCGCACCGGAAACAGAGGCCGAGCAGGCCGCAGCGGAAGAAATTCCGGATTGGATGAGTGTGGTGGGTGCGGAGGAAACTCAACCCACGACGCCGGCCGAAGAGGAAATTCCTGAATGGTTGCGTGATTCCCAGGCAACCTTTGAATCTGCGGCAGCACAACCTCCGCCACCGTCTGAAGAGGAAGTCGTGCCCGATTGGATGCGGGGCTTTGGCGCAGTGGAGGCGGAAGCCGCGACTGGCGGATTTGCCGAAGAACAACCGCCAGAACCGAGCGCCCCGCAGAAGCCCGTCACCGATTGGCTTTCGGCATTGCGCCAGGCCACGCCGGAGATGGAATCCGAACAAGCGCCAACGGAAGAAATTCCCGAGTGGATGCGTGAAGAAACGGGGGCCGCCTCACAAGCGATCGGTGAGCCGCCGACCTTGGAGCAGGAGATACCGGATTGGCTGCGTGAAACAGGCGTCACGGCGCAGACGCCAGCTGCACCTGCGGAAGAAGAGGTTCCTGATTGGTTGCGCGAGACTCGCTCGACTTTCGAATCTGCTGGAGAGCAACCCGCGACGCCGTCTGAATCTGAAGAAGAAGGTGTGCCCGATTGGATGCGGGGCTTTGGCGCAGTGGAAGCAGAAGCCGCGACTGGCGGATTTGCCGAAGAGCAACCACCAGAACCGGTTGCTCCACAAAAAATTGCCACCGATTGGCTCGCAGCACTGCGACAGGCTACGCCGGAGATGGAATCCGAACAAGCGCCAACAGAAGTGCCGGAATGGCTGCGTGAAGAGACGGTGGCCTCCCCGCAAACGCCTGGTGAGCCGCAGTCCTCTGAGCAGGAGATACCGGATTGGCTGCGTGAAACAAGCGCGGTCGCCGCCCCGCCGTCTTCTCAAGCAGAAGAAGGCGTGCCTGACTGGCTGCGTCCCGAAAGTGATACAACGTTTGAGGCCACTCCAGCTCCAGTAGAGACACAGGCCGAAGAGGAAGCCGCTGTCCCCGATTGGTTAAGGGACTTCGGCGGAACTGCCGAACCTTTGGCGGAAACTGCGGCGACACCTCGTGCTGAAGAACCAACGGATGGAGGATTACCCGATTGGTTGCGGCAGGAGCCTGCGCCTGCTGCCCAGCCCGAATTAAGTGATGTGCCTGATTGGCTGCGTGAAGCGGAGCCTGCTCCTGCGCTTACTTTCGAAGAGCCTCAGGTCGAAGAACCCCTATCTAGTGAAACACCCGATTGGCTGCGTGAGCTGACGCCGACTGGCACAGCGGTGGCGGCTGAGCCTGAAGCAGAGGAGCCGGAAGAATTTGAGCTGCCAGAAATAGCAGAAGTGGAAGCGGCGGCTCCTGTTACAGGTGTCGCAGGCGTGGCAAAGAAGCCGGAGATGGCAGGAGCCGCTCCAGCAGAAATACCTGACTGGCTGAAAGAAATCCGCCAGGAGCAGCAAGTTTCGGAGCAAATTTCCAGGAAAGCGATTCCTGTTCCGCCGTCTGAAGTAACCGGGCTGACGCAGGCCGAGATCCCGTCCTGGCTGGAAGCATTGCGGCCTACGGAAGAAGCCGAGGCGCCCCAGGCAGCTGAGGCTCCGTTGGAAGTGGAAGGTCCGTTGGCTGGCATTGCCAACGCTTTGCCGCCAGCTCCCATCATGGGTGAGATGCAGGGCCTGCCCGCTAAATTGCAGTTTGCCATTTCGGCCGAAGATCAGGCCCGGGCCGGTGTCTTGCGAGAGCTGTTGACCCAACATGCCGTTGCGCCCGCGGCGATGGAGCGAGGTGCGGCGAAAGGTTCCATTCTGGGTCGCCGCGCATTGCGTTGGGTGGTGGCCATCTTGCTCGCGATGGCCTTAATTGTGCCAAATTGGATTGACATCAACCGGGAGACGAATTTGCGGTTGTTGCCCATTGCAACAGAGATGGTGGTTCCGCCTTCCGTTCGATCCGCTGCATTTGAAATTGCGGTTTTGGCGCAGCAACCCCCTGACTCTAAGGTGCTGGTAGTATTTGATTACGATGCCACGCAGGCTGGCGAGTTGAATCGCGTGGCCACTGCGCTGTTGCGAAGTCCTGCATTGGGTAACGCGCAAATTGAGGTTGCCAGTTTGAATCCGCAGGGTAGCGCCATGGCATACATGGTGGAGCAACAAGTGGCGCAGGATGTGCCCGGCTTCAAGTACGAAAAAGATCTGGGTTTTGTGCCAGGGCAGGTGAACGGTGTGCAGTCGCTGCTGGCCCAGGCGGGCGACGTGAAACTGATCATCGAACTGGCGGCCTCCCCGGAAAGTGTACGCTGGTGGGCCGAGCAGATGAAAGCCAATGGAGTTGAGATTCCGTTGATAGTCGGCGTCAGCGCAGGCGCAGAATCGTTGACAATGCCGTACCTGCAATCGGGACAAGTGAAAGGAATGGTCAGCGGCTTTCCCGGCGCGGTCGCCTACCTGAATGCAACCGGCATCATGAACAATGTCAGTCAAGATCAGATCAATGACTACCAGATCCCATTGGATGGACTGACTTTGGCGAACTACCTCATGAGCGTGCTGCTCATCGTCATGAGCGTGCTGCTCATCGTCGGTTTAATCGGGGCGCTGTTACGAGGCCCAGGGAGGCGGTCTGCATGACTCCCGACTCGATCGGACTCATCGTCGGCGCCGTCTTCACCGTTCTGGTGTTGACGTACCTCATCGGCGACTTCTTGCCGTTCCGTTTTATGTTCCGGCTGGCGGTCTATATTTTGATCGGCGCAGGCGCAGCGTATGCGGCTGTCGTCGTGATCTTTGACGTGTTATTGGCGGGCATTCTAGAGGCGCGAGGCAATGTAGGTTTAGGTGTCATCGCCGCGATCGGCCTGGTGTTGGGTGTCATGGTGTGGGCCAAAGCCTCGCCACGGCTCGCGTGGATCGGCAACATCCCGATGGGCTATCTGATCGGTGTCGGAGCGGCTACCGTGCTGGGTGGGGCCATTATCGGTACATTAGGCCCCCAGATTGTAGCAGCGGCCGATCCGGTCACTTCGCCATCGGGCGGACAGCCCGAGGTTATTTTTACCATCCTTGTTGTCGTTGGCACGATCATCACGCTGTTGTCGTTCGGGTATTATCGTGTGGGGCGCAATAATCCAATGCAGCTGGTCAATATCGTGGGCCGGCGTTTCTTCTTGATGATTGGGTTGGGCGCGGTCTTTGCGCTAGTCTTCATGGCCAGTGTGACATTGTTGCTCGATCGCGGGCAAGCCCTGGCGGCTGCGGTGCGTGAAGTGCAAAGCCTACTGGTGAAGTAATCTCACACCCGATCGGTTAGCTGAACCGATCGGGTTGGCACACAAACTATCGGTATGGCAGAATCAACGGAAGTCGCCTCCATTTTAGCAATTGACATCGGCAGCGTGAACACGCAGGCGGTGTTGATCGCGTTGGTCGAAGGGACCTATCGCTTTGTGGCGCGAGCGCAATCGCCGACCACGCAGGAAGAGCCCTGGGCCGATGTCGCCATCGGCGTGCGCCACGCGGTCGAGCAGCTGCAGCACGTCTCTGGCCGTCCCTTGTTGACCGATGATGGGAATGTGATCTCGCCGGAACACGACGACGGCTCGGGCGCCGATCTGTGCGTCGTTACCAGCAGCGCCGCGCAACCGTTGCGTCTGGTGTTGGCCGGATTGGTCGGCGAATTGAGCCTGGAAAGCGTGCGCCGCGCTGCGGCCGGCACATACTCCTCGGTTGAAGATGTCATCTCGTTATTGGGCACGGGCCGCAAGAGCGATGAGATGCGCGCCAAGAGCATTCTGGCCGTGCAGCCCGATGTCGTGTGCATCGCCGGCGGTACTGATGGCGGCTCGAGGGTTCCGGTGTTGAATCTGGTGGAATCGGTGGCGTTGGGGGCGTCGCTGATCGAGCCAACGGCCCGGCCCACCATCGTGTATGCCGGCAACTCGGCCTTGCGCGCGCGCGTAAAAGAGATCATTGGCAACGACATTTCGCTGGTGGCGGTGGAAGGCAACGTGCGTCCTGCGTTGGGCGCAGAAGACCTGGGTCCTTTGCAGGCGGAGCTGGATGCGCTGCATGCCAATACCAAACTTTCCGAAATAAACGGTTTAAGCACGTGCGCCGCCTGGAGCAATGCGCCGGTCGTCTCCACGGCGCGCAGCTTTGGTAACATCGTGCGCTACCTCAGCATGATCGGCGATCCGCGCGCGGGTGCGTTGGGCGTCGATGTCGGCGCGTCCAACACGACGGTAGGCGCGGCGTTTAACGGCAAGCTGCAAATGACCGTGCGCAGCGACATGGGCTCGGCTTTTGGCGGATTGCGTCTGTTGTCGGAGGCCAAGGTCGCCAACGTCATGCGCTGGCTGCCGTTCCAGATTCATCCGGCCGACCTTGAAGCATTTGTCATTGATAAAGAACTGCGCCCGCTGACCATTCCGGCTGATGGGCGCGAGCTGTTGATCGAGCAGGCGTTGGCGCGTGAAGCGATCCGAACGATCGTGCGACTGGCGCGGCCCAGCTGGCGGCGTCTAGCGTCACGCGGTCAAGGTCAGGCTGTGCCACTCTTTGAGCGCATTATCGGCGCAGGCGCGGTTATCGCCAAGGCCACTCGACCCGGTCAGGCAGCACTGCTGTTGTTGGATGCGCTGGAGCCGATCGGGGTGTTTGAGCTGCTGTTGGATGTGTACGGCTTGATGCCGGCGCTGGGAGCCGCGGCAGTGGCGCATCCACTCAGCGTCGTGCAGACCATCGAGAACAAAGGCTTGATGTCGCTGGGAACAGTGGTCGTGCCCACGGGTGCGGCGCGACCCGGCGAAGTGATCTTGAGCCTCAGGATTACTTATGAAGGCGGCGGTGATCTGGAAGTGGAAGTCGCGGCTGGAACTTTGGAAGTGCTGCCGCTACCGTTGGGGCAAAAGGCCACGTTGCGGTTGCAACCGCGTAAAGGCATTGACATCGGACATGTGCGTAAATCAATTCCGGTAGAGGGCGGCGCGTTAGGGTTGATCGTCGATGCTCGGGGACGCCCGTTGACCCGGCATCTGCCTGCCGACCCGGAAATGCGGCGCGATCAAATTCAGCAGTGGCTATGGGATATGGGGGCGTAATGTCTGAAGCGGGTGTCTATTATCCGCCAGAAACGCGTGTGCTGCCGTTGACGATGATCCGGCGTGAACGCATGCTGCCCATGCCGGGCAAGGTACTGGTTGAGCCCGGTGATCGGGTGCAGCCTGCACAACCTGTCGCACAAACGGAAGTGAGCGGCGAAGTCAGCGTGGTGAATGTGGCGCAGTTGCTGCGCGTCGAGCCTGCCCGCGCGTACAAATACCTTAAAGTCCGCGAGGGCACTGATGTGACGATGAACACCATCATCGCGTCCAAAGGCCTGACCTCGGCGGGCCGCGTCAAATCGCCGGCGAACGGCTTTGTCTATCGCATTGATAAATCTACGGGCCGCGTATTGATCAAAGTGGTCAGCCGCCCACTCGAGTTGGTGGCGTATCTGGCCGGCACCGTGTCGAGCGTGGTGGCAGGCCGGGGCGTGGTCATTGAAACGACCGGGGCGTTGATTCAAGCGGCGTTGGGTATCGGCGGTGAATCCTACGGCGTGTTGCAAGTGGTTTCCAAACGCGCCACCGATCCGATGAAGGCGCGCACGATCGATGTGACGATGCATGGCGCGATTGTGGTAGGCGGCGCGTGGTTTGACGAGGCCGTGCTGCAACAAGCGATTCAAATGCAAGTACGCGGCCTCATTGCGGGCAGCTTGGATGGCAGCATGTTGGAAGCGGCGCGCAACGCGCCCTTTCCGATTTTGTTGACCGAAGGTCTGGGCCACATTGCGATGGCGGCGCCGATCTTCAAATTGCTGAAGAGCAATGTGGGCCGTGAAGTTTCGATCAGTGCGTTGACGCGCAGCCGTTGGGGCCTACAGCGCCCCGAGATTTTGATCCCGTTGCCTTCTGATTCAAGGCCCGAGCCGCCGGCGTTTGGCATCCCGCTGGCGGTGGGTGTGCGGGTGCGCGTGTTGCGCGGTCCACGCCAGGGCAAAGTGGGGCAAGTGACGGCGCTGCCGGAACTGCCGCAGCAGATCGAAACCGGCGCCAAGGTTCACTGTGCCGAAATCGATCTGGGCGGTGATGACGGGCGCACCCTGGTGCCTTTCGCGAATCTGGAAATCTTCCGTTGAATGCCCCCCTTGCTTCTGGGGACTTGATTTTGCTTTTTGATCCGTTTCGTATACAATGGTATTCATCTTCATCCATTATGCAGCGCTGAATCTGGAGTACAGGAGTAAGGGCGATGGCCTTTGATGAGAATCCCGACGAGGTCTTTGACAACGAACCCGATAGTGACCTGGGTGGAAACGGTGATGAGCAATCCAATCGCTCATTTCGTATGCTGATGATTGGCCTGTTCGCCCTGGGCGGGCTGGGCGTGCTGCTCATTGCGCTGATCTTTATCAACCGGCAGGGCGAGCGCTCAGCCGTTGATCTTGAGAATCAGATGCGGCAAGCGACAAATGCTGCCGTTGCGGCTTTGGCGCTGACTTCACCGACGCCGTTGCCCACCGACACGCCTGTGCCAACGAACACGGCTATGCCCACTAACACGCGAACTGTTACTCCCAGCCCTACGCGTACGCCAACCTTAGCACCAGTTATTGACGGGACGACGGTCGTGACCGGAACAGGGGTTGTTACTTCGACGACGGCCGGTAGAGGCACCGCCATCGCGCAAGTGCAGGGAACAGCGGCCGCGAATGCCACCAAGCCGGCAGGCACCGCGTCGACCGCTGTGGCGGGGCGTACCACTGTAACACTGTCACCGAAAGAGGCTACCGCGGCGGCTTCCAAGGTTGTCACCGGTACGAAACCGATTACAGGGACAGCCGGCACCGGGAGCACAGGTTTGCCCACGACGGGCGCCAGCGACAACCTGGTGATGTGGCTGCTGGCTGCCGTGGGGTTGGTGGGAGTGCTGGTGGTGGCGCGCCGTCTGCGCACCGCCCAGAGTTAACTTCAACCATGACGTCTGTGGGTCAACCGAAGGAGTTTCGGCGGTTGACCCTTTTTTATTTTGTGAACAACAGTTACAGTACATCAGGTTCGGTACGGTTGTGAACGTCGGGAATGGTGGGCGTGTCGCTGCCGTTTCGAGTGACTTCTTCCTTGACGGGCCAGGACAGGATCAGCAAGTAGGCTTGGTATATGATGTCGTCGGTTGATATTGCGTTCATGCCATTAGAGTACATCACTACGACTGGCTGAGTCCAGCAAAAAGCCCGCCAACTAACTTTCTGGCG
>JAUQXC010000334.1 GCA_030834825.1 Thermoflexales bacterium | reverse complement strand
CAGCAACAAAGCTGCCAGCTCCAAATGTGTTACGGGATATGCAAGTCGCCAGTGTAAAAGTTCAAATCGGTGTCGGTTCGCCCATTCCGGTCGATGCCTTCATCAGCGCCGAATTGCCCGATGCCTGTGCGCAGCTGGCTGAGGTGAAAGTGACGCGCCAAGACTTCCTGTTCGAGATCGCACTGCGCGCCACGCCCGGCATGCGCGAGGAATGTTTCCGCGATACGCTGCCGTTTCGGATGTACGTGCCGCTGAATATGGTGAATCTGCCGGAAGGCACTTACACCATCAACGTCAACGGGGCAATCACGACCTTCACCTGGCCCTCTGAACCAACCATCACGCCGGAACCAATCATGACCGTGCCTGCTGAGTGGGAAACTTATCGCAACGAGGCGATCCGCTTTGAGGTGGATTATCCGCAGGGCTGGATTGTGGACAAAAGCGGCGACACGGACATCCTGTGGTCGGAAAAGCCAGGTGGTCCCGGTAACGACGGCGTGCCGGCGAATGTGGTCAAGATCGACATCGTCACTGAGCCTAACACGACGCTGACGCTGGAAGAACTGCTGGCGCGGCAGAAGCAGATCATTGCGGACAGCAATGGTAAGGTCCTATTGGAAGAGGCCATCACTCTGCCGAGTGGTTTGCCCACTGTGCGCATGGGGGTATCCGGCTTCGGCGAGAGCATTGCGCTGTTGGCCGTCATTGAGGGGCATCCCCTCATATTGGTGGGCTACGGCGATCTGGCGCGCTTTGATGACGTCGCCCATACCTTGCGCGCTGTTCAACAATAGGGTCATAGGAAATCAGGTATAACTATCTGGGAATAGGTACAGGGGGAAGGCGTGAGACGCGTCTTCTCCCAATGCATACAAAGTTAAGGGAAGAGATACACATGTTTAATTCAAAAACAGCATTACTTGTTAGCGGATGGTTGCTGCTGATACTGGCGGCATGCGCGCCTGCTCAAGCAAGCCCGCCCGCTGAGCCGATCGTGAGCACCCTGCCAGTGCTCACTGAAACCCCGATCGTTAGTACGATTCCGGCGCTTACCCCCACCGCGGAACCTACGCAACAGCCCGCCTCGACGGTGCTGCCCGCGCCGTTGTATTATCTGGCACCCAGCGGCGCCATGCAGCAGATCTGGCGGATTGAAATGGACGGAACCACGCGCACGCAGATCACGCAAGAGTCGACGGGAGTGAGCGATTTCGATCTGTCCGCCAGCGATGGTTCACTGGCCTATGTCAGCGACAACGCACTGATCAAAACCGATGGACGGGGCAGCAACCGATCGGTGTTGGTGCAGGGACCGCCGTTAGCTCCAGAGCGAGATGAAAGTTACTACACAGCGGAAGTCACCAAACCGCGTTGGTCGCCCGACGGCGCGCGCATCGCCTACGGTCTGAACGGCATCAATCTGATCGAAGCCGCGGGCGGCACCCCCACAACCTTACAACCCAACGATCCCATCCCAGGGCCGGACGATCCTATGACACAGACCGCGAACCTCTACTGGCCATACAACTGGTCGCCCGATGGTGCACGTATGCTAATCGAAATCGGGTACTACCGTAGTGAAGGCAGCCTGGGTGTGTTAAATCTAGCGGACAACAGCGTGCTGAGCTTGAGCAGTCCGCAAGGATATGTCTGCTGCACACCTGCATGGTCATCGGACAATCAGAACATCTTCTATGCTAATGCCATTGATGGGATCGTCCCGCCGGGCCTGTGGCGTACCGACGTCACGACCGGCGAGAGTCAGGCGTTGATCAACGGCATTGCCAAGGATGCCATCCTGTCTGTGGCTTATGCGCTTCCAGCGCCAGACGGCAATTTGTATTACTTTTACGCGGTTACCCCAGCGCCCAGCGATCCGGGCAGGAGCATTCCGTTGTCCATGTATCGAGCCGCCGCCGACGGTGTCACCGATCAAACCCAGCTACGTACCGACACCTACGTAATCGGCGAGGCGTTATGGGCTGGCGATGCCAGCGGCGCGGTGATCGTCGATATGCAAGCCGCGGCCGCCGCTGGACAATATCCGCCCAGCGGGCCGCTGTATTACTTGAAGGCCGATGGCAGCCCCGCCGTTCTCCTCGTGGAGAACGGACGGCTCTTGCGTTGGGGAAAGTAAATTCACGCTGACAAGCGTCGCCTCGTGAAGGGCTGGTTCACGAGGCGATTTTGTTTTGCGCAGTCGCTTGCCTCGGCCTATAATCTCTTTGACAACATTTTGAGGAGGGGCTGATGCACTATCGAACCTTTGGACGAACCGGCTGGTCGATCAGCGACGTAGGCTATGGCATGTGGGGCATGGGTGGCTGGACAGGCTCGGACGATGACGAGTCCATGCTG
Source organism: Thermoflexales bacterium (assembly GCA_030834825.1). Lineage (GTDB taxonomy): Bacteria > Chloroflexota > Anaerolineae > Fen-1058 > Fen-1058 > Fen-1058. Next base: position 766 of record JAUQXC010000334.1, on the reverse strand, counting down.
GCCTTGCATCGATCTGTAGAGTTGGGCTGCAACTTCTTTGACACGGCGTGGGCCTATGGCGCAGGTCACAGTGAAAAGCTGCTGGGCCAGTTGGTGCGCGCCTATCCCGATCGGAAGTTGTATACCGCGACGAAGATCCCGCCCAAGAGTTTCAAATGGCCCTCGCGGCGCGGTTACACGCTGGAGGATAACTATCCGCCCAATCACATCCGCCAGTACACCGAGATGAGCTTGCAGAATCTGGGACTGAACAGCGTCGATCTGATCCAGTTCCATACCTGGGACGACGATTGGGCCGAAGATGAGCGGTGGCAGAAGGCCGTGAGCGATCTCAAGCGCGAGGGACTGATCCGCGCGATCGGGATCAGCATCAACCGCTGGGAACCCGAGAACGCGATCCGCTCCCTGCGCACCGGCTTAGTCGATGCGGTGCAGGTGATCTATAACATCTTCGATCAGAACCCGGAAGACTTTCTCTTCCCGGTCTGCCGCGAATTGAACGTGGCTGTCATCGCGCGCGTGCCGTTTGACGAGGGGACGTTGACGGGCACGCTGACGATGGACAGCAAGTGGCCGGAAGGCGATTGGCGCAACACCTATTTTGTGCCGGAAAATCTGAAGGCCAGCCTCGAACATGCCGAGGCGCTTAAGCCGGTGATTCCGGACGGCATGACCATGCCGGACATGGCGCTGCGCTTCATCCTTTCGAATCCGGATGTGAGTACGGTCATTCCCGGCATGCGCAAGATCAAGAATGTAGAAGCCA
>JAUQXC010000026.1 GCA_030834825.1 Thermoflexales bacterium | reverse complement strand
GAAAACGTATCAGGTGTCCCCGTCGGTGATTCGACGGCCGAAAAAGCAAATCCTCCCGGAGGTTTCAAACCTCCGGGAGGGTGTTCTCTCGGTTTTGTTGGGTCTGGCGGTATGGGAACTAACGTTTGAATTCAATGGCATCCGTCAAGGTGTCTGTTGCGACGAATTGTTAGGCTGCATTCGCACGAGCTGATGGCTAATCATTGGTGATAATCTTACCCTCTTCCCAAAAGGCTCTAACCTTCTTCCACCAACGAGCACTCTCCGGAAGCAGAAACCGCTCAAATTGCTCGGGGGTGGTGTCTGGTAGATGAAGGTTTGTGTTCTGAAGGTCTTCAAGCAAGCCGATAGTCGCCGCTTCTTTTACATAGGCGCTACCTTTGATAAGCAATCGCTCGATTACCGCAAAGATCCGCTTTAGGGTTTGCTCATCACCAGCTGACAGAAGGCCACACATATGCCGAGCAAAATCTGCGAGTACCAAGTAATATGGCAAAGGTGGTTCATCTGCCCACTCGGCTTGGAATTCCGCCCACTTTTCAGCAAAGCCAGGACTTGCCTCAATGAGTAGTGGAACAATGTCAGGTATGTCGATCACTCGTACTTTCCTGTGCAGTCTAACTTGTGTGGCAGCGGAAAAACTCCACCAAAGGCCTTCTATCTAAATTCTTTGCATCAAAGTATAGACCGATTCAACTGTAGTCAAGCAAGTTGCTTATCCTTCGTCTGCTGATAAGTCTCTGCGAAGGATCTAATCTGTGCTTAGCGACGGTTTCGTTCCCCGGCGATCTTAACCGGCTTCCAAGCACAGAAACTTGGACAGTCCCGCCGGCATGGTGGGCTGCCAGTAGTTCAGGAACTCGCACCAATTGAAACGCGTGACGCCGAGGACGACGAACCCGGCCACGACGATGAGCAACAGCACAACCAGTTGAAACGTGATCTCCAGTTGAAAGGGCAGGGGATGCCCCGTTTGATGCTGCGCAGGCTGGCTGGGCGTCACCCGGAGCACGATCAGCCGGAAGAGCGCCGCACCAGCGCCGAGGAGGGTGATCAACGCGAGCAGTTGCATGATGTAGAGATTCATGGATGTGGTTGTCCCGCAGCAGGCCGTGTGTCTAGAATTCCCTGCATCAAAGTATAGATCGATTCAACTCGCAGTCAAGCAAGCCGCTCACCCTTCACTCTCAACCCTCTAATCCTTCTTCCGCGACGGTTCCGTTGCCCGGCGGCTAGCTTGTCGATAACGGACGGCGCGTTGGAATCAGCACGCACAGCGGGCCGTTGGCGCTGCTCCCAGCGATCGGATGGAGGACCAGCGTGCTATTTGCCTTTGCCTGCCGATGCTACTACAATCAACCTATCCTGGGAGATCGAGACAATCCAACGTGTGGTGAAGCGCGGCGTGTCGTCGTGCGCCGCACCTATCTCTCAGGAGGATGGTATGCTGGCCTCAGTGTCTCGTCATTGGCTTCGTTGCAGTGTGGCTCTTGCTCT
>JAUQXC010000333.1 GCA_030834825.1 Thermoflexales bacterium | reverse complement strand
CGACGGAGTGGGAGATGGATCGACCGTTCATCTGCCTGTGCGGTGCGCCGCAGTGTGTGCGTCTGGTGGCCGGCGCCAAGTATTTGTCGGTCGATACGTTGAGTCGTTATTTCATCAATCAACACATTCGTGAGATGATTTTCGAAACGTTGGCCCAAACGGTCGAAGTCGAGCGGCGGGCGTAAGCCGAGCGGGTTGACCGAGATCGACGGGCGATTAAATTGACACGGAGAACGAAGTAAATGCACTTACAACGATCTGCGGGTGTGCTACTCCACCCGACCAGCTTACCCGGCCTCGACGGCATCGGCGATGTCGGGCCGCAGGCGTATCGCTGGATTGACTGGCTGGCCGCTACCGGTTGCACGCTGTGGCAGGTGCTGCCGTTAGGCCCCACGGGCTTTGGCGATTCACCTTACCAATGCTTCTCGGCTTTTGCGGGTAATCCGTTTTTGGTGAGTCCCGAACTACTGTTGCAGGATGGCCTGTTAGCTGCCGCTGACCTGGACGATCGGCCGGAGTTCCCCGCCGATCGCGTCGATTTCGGACCGGTCATTCACTGGAAGTTGAAACTGCTCGATCGGGCCTATGAGCGTTATCTGGCCAATCCCGCGCCGCTGCAAGGGCAGTTCGAATCGTTCCGGACACAAGAGAGCTCCTGGCTCGACGACTTTGCGTTGTTCATGTCCATCAAGGAAGCGCAGGGCGGCGTCGCCTGGGAGCATTGGCCGCAACCGCTGCGGCGGCGTGAGCCCCAGGCCCTGCAAGAAGCGCGCCAGTCCGAGGCGGTACAACGCCACGCTTTCCGGCAGTTCCTGTTCTTCAAGCAATGGACGGCGTTGCGCGAGTATGCACACGCGAAGGGCGTGCGCATTGTGGGTGATATTCCGATCTTTGTGGCGTTTGACAGCGCCGACGCCTGGTCGCATCCTGAGTTGTTCTATCTGGATGAAGAGCGCAAGCCGACGATTGTGGCCGGCGTCCCCCCCGATTACTTCTCGCCTACCGGACAGCTCTGGGGCAATCCCCTGTATCGGTGGGAGGCGCATGCGCAGTCGAATTATGCGTGGTGGATCGAGCGCATGCGCGCGACATTGCAGCAAGTGGACATTATCCGACTCGATCATTTCCGCGGCTTCGCGGGATATTGGGCCGTGCCTTACGGCAACCCGACAGCCGAGATCGGCGAGTGGCAGCCCGGCCCTGGAAAGCCTTTTCTGGACGCACTGCAGCAGGCGTTGGGCGATTTACCGATCATTGCAGAGGACCTGGGCCTGATCACACCCGATGTGATCGTGCTGCGCGACAGTTTCGATTTGCCCGGCATGCGCATTTTCCAATTCGGCTTTGGCAGTCCACAGGATCCATTCCTGCCCCATCACTATGTGCGCAACTGCGTCGCTTATACCGGCACTCACGACAACGATACGGTGTTAGGCTGGTATAAGACGGCGCCCAAGAAGGAACAAGATCTGGCGCGCAAGTATCTTAATGCAACAGCGCGCAACTTGCCCTGGGAAATGATCCGATCGTTGTGGGGGTCGGTGGCGCATAGAGTTGTAGTGCCGATGCAGGATCTGTTGAGCCTGGGCACGGAGGCGCGCATGAACTTCCCCGGCAAACTCGGCGGTAACTGGGGCTGGCGGGTGCTGGACGAACAGCTGACGGATGAGTTGTGTAAAAAACTCTTGGAACTCAATACGATCTGCGATCGTCTGGGCGCAAAGTAGCGAGACTTTTGGGGCACGGATTTGTGCGGCTGACGCGGGTACTTCTTTATCCGTGTCAGCCGTGTGATCCGTGTCCTCTTTATTGAATGAGCATGGCTGAATTTTCACCAGACCTTATTTCTATTTTGCGCGCGGCGCAACACATTGCCGTCTTAACGGGCGCAGGTGTGTCTGCCGAGAGCGGTATTCCCACGTTCCGTGATGCGCAGGTAGGTCTGTGGGCGCAATATCGGCCGGAAGATTTAGCGACGCCAGAGGCCTTCCTACGCAATCCCAAATTGGTCTGGGATTGGTACGCGTGGCGAAGAGGTCGCGTGAGCCAGGTACAGCCTAATGCCGGTCATTACGCGCTGGCCCAGATGCAGCAGCGGGTTGCTCAGTTCAGTTTGCTGACGCAGAACGTCGACGGTCTGCACCAACGGGCCGGCAGTGTGGGTGTGATCGAGCTGCACGGCAATATTACACGGGTCAAATGCTCGCGCGAGGGCATCGTGATCGATCGCTGGGAGGAGACCGGCGAGACGCCGCCGCGTTGCCCGCACTGTGGGGCCGGTCTGCGTCCTGACGTGGTGTGGTTTGGCGAGATGCTGCCACGCGAAGCGCTGTTGGCGGCTAATGCCGCAACGAACACGTGCGATGTCTTCTTCTCGATCGGCACGTCCAGTCTGGTGGAACCAGCCGCCTCTTTGGGGCGGGTTGCTTCACACCGTGGCGCGACGGTCGTCGAAGTAAATCCGACGGTGACACCGCTGACCACACACGCGACGTTTTCACTGCAAGGGCCGGCGGGCGTGATCCTACCTGCATTGATCAAGGCCGTGTGGCCCAGCTAATCGCCGCGACCCTGGCGACCATCTCCGCTGCACGACAACTCCGTGGTTTAATTCCAGCCTGTGAACACACCTTCCCGTTTATTTGAGAGGCTTGCCCTGGCGTTGATTTTGCTCCTCGCTGCTTATCTTCGCCTGGCCAACGTGGCGACTAATCCGGCCTGGTACACCGACGAAGGCACGCACTTGGAAATTGCGGGGCAGCTACTGACCGGCCGCGCTCAGTACCTGGCAATCAATCAGCCGTGGCTATTGGTCTCGCGTTTGCCGTTGTTTGAAGGGTTGTTGGCGAGCGTGGCCCGCTTCAACGGTGTGAGCATGGAGACGCTGCGTTTGCTGACGGGATCGTTGGGCGTGGTGACGGTGGGGTTGTTGTACGCCGTCGTGCGCCAAATCAGCCGCGATCGCAGCCTGGCGGTGCTGGCGGCCGGGCTGTTGGCGATCTATCCTCCCGCCGTGTTGTACAGCCGTTTCGGTTTCAGTTACAACTTGCTTGCGCCCTTGCTGTTGTTGTGCTTGCTTGGCACGGCAAAATATGCGGTGTGTGGATCGAAGCACTGGCTGGCCGTTGCCTCACTCTCGATCGGCCTCGGCACGCTTTCGGAGGTGTGGATGTTCGTGTTGTTCGCGCCGTTCATGCTCATCGTCCTGATTTGCAACTGGCGCGACTTGTTGTGGAGCCTGCCGCTGGCACTGCTACCGTTTGGCGGCTATGCAGCGATTATGCTGGCCACCGCCCCGCAGATCTTCCTGTTCGATGTGCGCTTTGTCTTGTCTCGTGTGAATCAACTGCCGCTCGATCGACAGGTCGCCACCATCTGGCAGAACGTCTCTACATTGTGCGCACAAGATGTCTGGATGATCGCGGGTCCGATCGGGTTGCTGCGGCTGAAGTCGCCGCGCGTCCGTTGGATCGGCCTGGCGCTTTTCGCGATCCCGTTCGTATTACTGGGACGCACGACGGCTTTGTTCAGCTTGAGCTTCTACTATCTCATTCCACTGCTGCCCTGGGTAGCGCTGGGCGTCGCCAGCCTGATCCGCTATGGCGTGCCGTGGTTGAGCCGCAGGTTGCTTCGCCGAATTCATGCATTGGTCGAGGTGGAGCAGTCAGCTCGGATCAACTGGTTCAATCTGCTCGTTGCCATACCGCTTGCCATCATATTGCTCATTTCAACAGTGGGGCTTGTGCGGCAGGTGCGCGACGGTTTCCATACCGATATCGACGGGTTTCTGCTCGATCCGATCGCGGTGCAGTCAACCGCTGCATTCGTGAATGGACAGGTTGTCGCGAGCGATCGGGTTATCGCTTCGCCGACGCTGGCGTGGCTGCTCAAGGCGCAGGTGGCCGATATGCAAATGCCCCTCGCTTATCAAGGCCGGGCGACCCCGCATCTGCCCGCCGATATTCCGCCCGATCGTTGGGCGTTCGATCCGAGCGTTGAACAGGCGCGCTTTGTCATCGTCGATAATTTGTGGCGCAACTGGGCAGTGCCCAATGTCGCGGGCGTGGCGGACATGCTGCAGGAGATCGAACGATGGCCGATCGTGTTACGCTCGGGCGAGCTGGTGGTGTATCAAAATCCGGAGGAACAATGAAACTCTACTTCGTGCGGCACGGTCAAAGTGAAGCGAATGTTCAGATGATCATCTCAAATCGCGCGTTGCCGCATTCCTTGACGGAGTTAGGACGACAGCAAGCGACGGCTTTAGCACAATCATTGTCGAGTGTGCAGTTAACGGCTTTCTATGCCAGCCCGATCGTGCGCGCGAGACAGACCGCGGAGATCGTGGCCTCGCTGATCGATCTGCCGTTTGAAATCGCCGACGCGCTGCGCGAACCGGATTGCGGGATCATGGAAGGTCGCAGAGATGAAGCGGCCTGGGCAGAGCACGATCGGGTGATGTACGATTGGATGTTGCAGCAGAAGTTCGACAGCTGCCTCGCGGGCGGCGAGAGTTTTCACGACCTGCGCGCTCGCTTCGGGCCATTCATTGATCGGCTGGTGGCGGTGCACGGTGATACCGATCACAACATCCTGCTCATTACGCATGGCGCTCTGTTGTACCTGATGCTGCCGACGGTGTTGACCAATATTGACTTCGCAGCGGTGCGTGAACTTCCTATGCCGAACACCGGCGTCATCATAGTCGAGAAGCGTGCCAACGATTTGATCTGCCTTGAATGGTGCGACGTGAAGCTGGCCGACTGAGAACGAATTTTTAACAGTTTCACAAAAACGACGCCCCGCCGTGGAAGGTGACGGGGCGTCGTTTTGTTTTGGTTCGCATCAAGGTGTGACGGGCATCAGTCGACGAGTCGGGCGGCCTGCTCGACCAGTGAAGTGAACTCACTGACGTCGTTGTCGAAGGGCAGTTGGTTGCGGAGGTTGGTCATGACATTGAGCACATCGCGCATCTTGCTGCCCTTGGCCCACACGTTGCCGCG
>JAUQXC010000332.1 GCA_030834825.1 Thermoflexales bacterium | reverse complement strand
CCAGTGGTGACATTACCCGCGAGCAGCTGCGCGAGAAACAAGCAGAGATCAATCGGTCGAAAGAGACACGTGAGGCGGAGCTGGCCGATATGCAAGCTCGGCTGGAAGAAGTAACTTTGCTGCCGGAGCAGGAAGAAGCCCTGCGAGTGTTCCAAAAGAAGATCGCTGCCAGACTACGCGACGATGTGGACTATGAGCAGAAGTTGTCCCTGATTGACGTACTTCGCGTGCATGCGGTTTATGACTCGGACAAGAAAATGTTGACAATTACTGGACTCATTGGGGATTGTTCCCTGTATACATCACCGTGATGATCACAAAAGACTGTTGTCCGTCCGGCTGGCTGGCAATCACTTCCAACACGTTGGGGCCGACTTGCAAAGGCACCATCAGGTTAAAGCGCCCCTCCCCATTCGTCACACCGACTACATCGTTCACGCTGATAATGGCATTGGGCATGGCTACGCCTGTGACTAACAGCGGCGAGACATTCGTCGTTTCGCCGTCACGCGGCGATTCCAACGTGATATCGAATTTCACCGCGGGTGTCGGTGTGTTGGGCAGTGCCAGGGTGGGCGGCACTTCCGGCACAATGATGACGGGCGTCGGCGGCACAAAAATCGGTACATCCGGCAGGCCTGTGGGTTGTGAATTCGGCGTCACCAACGTCAACGGCGGTTCGCGTCCCGGCGTAGGCGTGGAGTTAGCATCAGGCGTTTGGCCACCCGTCCCATAGGGCGAATAGACGGTGATCCTGATTTGCGGGGTCTCGTTGGGATTGGGCGTGCCATTCAGCAGCTGCGGCACCGACTGCACCGCGCGGTCGAGAATGCCGCTGGTGTACAACAAATAGGCAATGATGCCCAGTAAGAGTAGAATGAGGAGATTCTTCATGATGATACATCAAACATATTGTGTGTTACACAGTGTCCTTTGAATATTGTGTAAGGTCAATTATACCCTGTAAGCGGAATTTTCCAGCGATTTCGGATCAGGTGACTATCGCCGCGATTACCGCGGCACCTATCGCAGCAAAGAGCAGATAGAACAATATTGCTGGGAACACCAAGGCAAGTAGGCAATACTGCCTGATTGCCAGTCCGATTCGGACCCGGCGACTGGGGGCTGGCCCGAAAGATCGACTCTTGATCTCATCGTACAAACTGGCGTCATCCTCGGTCTTTGGTAAGACAATCGATCTCAAGCGCGACAATTTCAGGACACCGGTCTGTTCGTCGTATTCGTAATAATTGACTTCAATCGGCCCAGATGTAAGTTCTTCAGTTTCGTGCCTAAAGAAAGACCCGGCTCTAAGCGTGGTTGATTTGACCACGCAAATCTGCTCATACTGAATGCTCTTTGGCTCTGCGTCGCAGCCTCGATCTCGAATGAGCCGACGAGTGTCCAAAGTGACACTACCAAGCCGCTCAGGATAGATTCGGCGGATTAAATGTCTGGTGGTATAAAAAGGAAGCCATAGCCCTAACGCTAGTATAAACAGTGCACGCCGAATTTCAACCACATCTCCACCTTGAATTACGCTAGCCCCATACCACAGCCCAAACAGCAAGAAGAGGAAGCCAATTCCAATCTCGGACCAGGATTCGGGCTTAACATGGAACGCTTTTACCGGCCAGCTTAACCCTTCACGCCCACCAGACACATGCGACACCACGACTTCACCTGTTTCAACGGTTGAGTCGAAAGGCTCCGGTCGATATTTGTGATCTAAACTTTCCAGCATGCCGGGAGGTAGATACATCTCGATTTACCTATTGCGTCACCACTATTCTGACCGCTTCGCTCTCAAACGCCTGTCCCTGCTCATCGACCATCCTGGCCGAGATGGTATGCGCGCCCAGCTGCAACTGCCAGAACGTCCGCACGGGTGAAGCTGTGAACTCGCCGATGGATTGACCATCGACCAACAGCGTCAATGTGCGCAACCTCACCCCATCGGCCACGATGGCCTGCACCGGAATACGCTGCGTCTCAAGCGGTGTTTGTGGCGTGATGCGATAAAGCGTACCATTGTCTGGCCGCGTAATCCTGACCGGCGCTTGACTGTCTGCTGAGGGTTGATCACTGCCCGTGGCTGGTGGATTGTTCATGGCGATTTGTGGTATCCCATTGTCCCGCGCCCATTCGCGTGCCTCGGCGGGCAACATCAAAAACACGCGCGTCTCGACGCGATCAAGCGGCGTGTCGTTGGTGGCGGGCAGGCCGGTAACTACATCAATATCGACGGGGCGATAGAGATTGTCGGGCTGCGTGGGCTGCGTGCCCGCGATGAACATCTCGCGCTTGGTGTAAGGACAATGCGCGGTGGGGAGCAATCCTGACGTGGCGCACACGTCGAGATCGATCAAACCGGCCGGGCGCGTGAAATCTTGAATGGGCTTGCCTTTGAGTGCTTCCTGCATGAAGTCGTGCCAGATCGGTCCCGCACCCGTAATGCCGCTGACCCGCTCCATCGGCTTGTTGTCGGCGTTGCCCACCCACACCCCGGTCACCAGCTCCGGGGTGTAACCGATCGTCCAATTATCACGCCAGTCGGTGGTTGTACCGGTCTTGGCTGCGGCCGGTCGCGTGAGACGCAGCGCACTGTATTCGCCGAAGGCAGGCGCGCGCGCTTTGTTGTCGCTGAGGATGTTCGTGATCAAATAGGCCACACGCGGATCGAGCACAGGCACACTGTCCTGGGCTGTGTTGTGGTAAAGCACGCTGCCGCTGGTGGCAGTGACTTGCAGCACCGCCACCGGATCGACTTTGAGGCCGCCGTTGGCAAAAGCGCTGTAGGCCAGCGCCATGTCGAGCAGGCGCACCTCGCCGCCACCCAAGGTAAGCGACAGACCGTAGCGATCGGGCTGACCAAAAGTTGAGATGCCCAGCGCGCGCGCCAAGGCGATCATGCGCTCCAACCCGACGTGCTGCAACACTTTCACCGCCGGAACATTGTAAGAGGAAGCCAGCGCTTCGCGCACCGAGACCGGCCCATGATACAACTGATCGTAATTTTTAGGCACGTAAGGATCGCCCTCTTTTGTCGGGAAAGACGAGCGCACGTCGAGGATCATCGCCGCCGGGGTCAACGGCGCAGGCGCTTGCGGATCGAACGCGGCGGCATAGGTGAGCGGCTTGATGCTCGATCCCGGTTGGCGCGGTGCGCTGGCGGCATTCACCGCTCCATCGATCTTTTTATCGAAGTAGTCGGGGCTGCCCAGCATGACCAGGATTTCGCCCGATCGGGGATCGAGCGCGACGACGGCGGCATTGTTGACGTTCTTGCCCGGTTGATCGGGTTTGTCCTTTTGCAATTCGGCAATCTGGCGCTGCGCGATCAACTGGGCGGCGTTCTGCCAGTCGAGGTCGAGTGTGGTGGTGACGATCAATCCTTGGGTGTAGATGGCTTCCAAGCCATAGCGATCTTCAAGCCACTGCCGCACATAGGCCACAAAGTGCGGCGCGGCGATCGGGAACGGTGTGGCCGCAAACTGCAAGTCCTCCGCTTTTGCCAGCTCGGCTCGATCGGACGTGATATAACCTTGCTTTGCCATCAAATCGAGCACGACCGCTTGACGTTGCCGGGCCGCAGTCAGATGAGTCAACGGATCATACAAGGCCGTGGATTGCGGCAGGCCGGCCAGCAGTGCGCATTCCGCCAGATCGAGTTCACCGGCGGCTTTGCCAAAGTACACCTGCGCCGCCGCTTCAATACCGATGGCGAGGTTGCCGTAATAAGCTTCGTTGAGATACAACGCCAGAATGTCGTCTTTACTGAACTGCTGCGTGATGCGCCACGCCAGAATGGCTTCACGCAGTTTGCGCGTCAACGTGCGCTGAATTCGTTCGTCGGGCGAGAGCAGCAAACTGCGCGCGAGCTGCTGCGTGATAGTGCTGCCACCCGAGAGCACTTCGCCGCCTTGTATGTTGATCCAGAGGGCGCGGATAATGCCGGTAATGTCCACGCCGGGATGCGAGTAATAGTTGGCATCTTCGGTGGCGACGGTGGCTTCACGGCAGGCCGGCGGAATGTCGCTGAACCGGAGCGGCGTGTGGCGGCCTTGATGGGGATCGCTGATCTCATACAAGACGCGCCCATGTCGATCGAGTATGCGGGTGGACGGCGCCGAGGCGCGCTGATACAACACCTCGAGCGACGGCAGATCGACGAACAGCCACGCGTAGATTCCAATCGGGCACGCGAGGCTGACGATCAACAGAATAAGCAGAGTGAGTTTCCAGTGACGACGCATAAGGAATGAACCATGATCAAGTGATTGTCGATAAGACGTTGTCTGCTCGACAAAAGTTTCCTACGCTTCACCTCCATTCTAACGCCGCCTGGCCTACGGTCAATACCGTACCCCTGTCTTCGGGAGAAACAGATGACGAGACCGGCGGCTCGCCGGTCTCGTCATCTGTTTATTCGTTCTATCCGGGGCCGTTTTAGTTGCGCGGCCCGAAGGGGAGTGCGGGCTGCTTGGCAGCTGGCTGACGATTGTTCAAGACTTTACCCGGCCCTTCACCGTCTCCGGCCATAATAGCTTTGGCGACGATCGACTTGCCATAGCTGCTACGCACGCCGAGCACCGCGACCCCATCACCCACCTTGAGAGCCGCGACCGTGATCACGACCAGGCCATCTTCGCCACGCTGCACGACAAAGGTGTTAGTATCCGTCGTCACCGTCAGAGATTGGCCAAAGGGCTGCTCGAGCGTCAGTGTGCCGCCGTTGATCGCGACGATCTTGCCTGCGGCCAGGGGACCGATCTTGGCGCGCGGTGTCTGAAAGCCCACGTGCGAAGCCGTCAATGTATCGCCTGCTAATTTGCCTGTGGCGATAATCACGTCACCCGGCTTGATGTCGGCCAACGCTGGATCCGCGACACCTTGCGCATGATACTTGGTCTCGTCGGTCGTGGCCACTTCCAACGAGCTGCCGTCGGGTTTCGTGATCGCAATCGTGCTGCCCGTGACCGCTTGCACCTGGCCCATGACTTTATCGCGCAGCTCGTCCGGGATTAAACCCACCAAGTTGGCCTGCAACTTGCCGTCCTGCCAGCGACCTTGCACCGCTACGCGATCACCCACCTTCAAGTCATCCAGTGAGAAATCAGGGTTGCCTTTGGCCCGGTAGCGGGTCCGATCGGTGGTCTGCACCTGTACGTCACCGCGTTCCGGTGTGGTCAACGTGAAGGCTGCGCCGCTGATCGATTTCACGTCGCCGCTAACACCGTCTCTGTTCCCAACCTCGGCTGGGGCCGCCGCCGCCGTACCCCCCGTCGCCAACAACAGCACTCCAACGAGCAGGCTCATCAACAATTTGTGTTTCATCGTAGTCCTCCGTCTGAGATATGAATTTCCTTCCTCCAGGTACATTTCCATTATCAGACGGGGACGTTGCAGCCGCATGGCAGCGTTGTAAACTTCTGGTAAAACGTGGTTTAGTTCGTTTGTGTCAGCGGCAGCCGGACGGCGAACATGACGCCGCGCTCATGGGTCACATTCTCGGCCGTGAGCGCACCGCCCTGCTGTTGAATGACGTTGTGACTGATCGCTAAGCCCAGGCCAGTGCCGTGCTGCTTGGTGGTGTAAAACGGCTCAAAAATGTGCGGCATATCCTCGGGGGAAATGGCCGGACCATCGTCAATGAACATGGTCAGCACAGACTGATCGTCGGCCTGAGTGACAATGTGAATCTGACCGCGCTCACCGGCTGCTTCGACCGCGTTTTCGATCAAATAGAAAAAGACCTGCATGACTTGCTGCGGCGCCACGAATACTGTCGGGGCCACTGACAGATCGGTCGTCAGCTGAATGCGATAGTGCTCGAGCAATGTATGAGCGTGCTCTACCGCCTGCTGAACCAGCTCGACCACTGGCGTTTCGCGCTGTTGCTCCGGTTCGAGCCGGGCAAAGCTCAAGACGCTGTGGGTAATATGATCCAGGCGCTCGATCTCGCGGCCCACGTTCTGCAGATGCTTCAAATAGCGCACCGGATCGTGCTTCGGCTCCAGCGCCTGCTGCACGTCGTAGCGGATGGTTTGCAGCGGTTTCTCAATGGCCCGCGCCAGCGAAGAGGCCAACCGCCCCAGTGCCTCCATTTTTTCCGATTGCATGGCGGCGGCTTGTGATTGTTGCAGCCGCTGAAACTCTTCCTGCTCCAACTGATACAAGCGGGCATTCTCCAGCGCCGCCGCCGCTTGATTGGCGAACACCTGCAGCCGATCGGCATACTCGGCTTTGAAGAAGCCCGCTGTCGTGCTCTCCAAATTGATGAAGCCCAACAGCTTGCGCTTGAACCGAATCGGCGCGCCGATGAATGACTGCACCGCACGCGAGCCTGGCAAGGTGACCCAGCCGGAATAACCGCTGGTCCGCGTAATCGCCAGCGGTTGATGAGACTCGGCCATCTGGCGCAAGGGCAGCGTGTCTGCTACCGAGAAACGCCGCGCCCGCAGTTGATCATGCGCCGCGCGATCGTAGCCGCGCCAGCGGGCCACGCGCGCCACGCCGGAATCCACCAACATGATGTTGGCTGCGTCGTGCGGCACGACACGCCCGACGTTGTCCAGGATCCGATCGAGCACATCGTCCAGATCGATCGAACCGATGATGGCGGCGGCCGTATCCCGTAGCGCCTCCGCCAGTTCGCGTTGCAGGTGTTCCGATTGATACAGGCGCGCATTTTGGATCGCGATGGCCGCCTCGACGCTGAGCATGGCCAACAAGCGCTCGTCGTCGGCATCAAATGCGTGGGGCTGATTGCTTTGCACATTAATTGCGCCAAAGCGCTGATCACCGCTGTGCACCAACGCCATTAAGAGCGATCGTGTCTCAGGTCCAATCCGTTCCGGCCAGGGGAGATCATCAGCTTGTTGTAGATCCGGAATGTTGACGATGTGTTCCACTCCGACTCTGACACTGAACGAATAGTGCGTCAGGTCATCGCGTTCGTCATCCAATTGACGTTCGACCCGGCCGCCTTCGGTGACCGCATAGAGCACGCGCCGCGCTTCGTCGACCAAAAAAATCGCCGCCACGCTGGCCTGGGGGATGATCTGCCGCGCCGCAGTGACGATGAGCTGCAAGACATGATCGAGATCCAGCGTCTCGTTCAAAGCGCGGCCGATGGCGGCCATCACTTCACTTTCGCGCAAGCGCCGCTGCAACCGCTGATGCTGCCGGGCATTGCCGATGGCAATCGCCGCCCAGCTGCCCGCCGACTCCAGCAACCGCAAATCGTCGTCCGTGAACGAATAGGCCTGGCTGTGCACCGCCTCCAGCACACCCAGTATCTCACTGCCCAATTTCAGCGGCACGGCCACCACATCCAGGGCGTGGTACTGTGAAGCGTGCTCAACATCACGATAGATGCGTTCGCGATCTTCCACCGAACGGACGCGCAGCGCCTGGCCGCTGCGCAGCACTTCGCCCGCGATGCCGGCCTGCGCCGGCATCCGCACGCCGCGCAATTTGTCAGCGCTCGCCCCGTTGACAGCGGCAAAGACCAGTTCCGCCGGATTGTCCAGCAGCAAGGCCGAGACGCCCTCGGCTTCCAGACGCAGCATCACCTGATCGATTACGGTCTTCAGCACTTCTTCCAAGTCCAGCCGCGTGGTCACGGCCTGACCAATCTGTGCCAGTGAGGACAACTGCTGCACCCGCCGCTGGACTTCTGCTTCCGCCTGCTTGCGGCGCGTAATATCACGAATAGTGATGGTCAGCATCTGCTGGCCGTTCTGCTCGAAGTGGCCCAATGACACTTCGATCGGGAATTCCGTTCCGTCTTGCCGTCGTCCGCTGCATTGCAGATATTCGCCCGCCAAAGTCGCGGCGATGAGGTGACCCGGCTGGACGAGATCAACGCAGGCATTGTCAGATAGATAGGGGATGATCTGATCAAGCGTGCTGCCGTGGATTTCATCGGCGGGCCAGCCAAACATCCGCTCGGCGGCCGCATTGAACAGGCTGATACGCCGATCGATATCGGCCAACACAATGGCGTCGGTGGCCGTATGCACGATGCTCGAGAGACGTGCTTCGTTGGCACGCAGCGCTTCTTCGGCCTGTCGCGTGCGCAGCAAACGCCGCACCCGACGACGCAGGACTTGATTGTTGATGGGCTTGGTGAGGTAATCGGTGGCGCCGGCGTCGAAGCAGCGATCAATCGATTGCTTGTCGTTCAACGCCGTAATCATTAAGACGGGCACCCGGTCGCCGCCCGGCAACGCCTGAATCTGCGCGCAAGCCGCCGCGCCGTCCATGATCGGCATCAAGATATCCAGCAAAATGACGTCAGGCAGCTGCCGCTGACACAGCGCCACCGCCTCTTCGCCATTGCGCGCTTCGGTGATGCGGTAGCCGTCACGCTCCAACAGGATGCGTAGCATGGCGCGCAGATCCATTTCATCATCGGCAATTAGAATGAGCGGAGCAGGGACGTGGTTCATGCGAAACCTCGTCGAATTAAGGTAAGCGCGGGGTGAGGATCAAGCGCCAGGAGGTGCGACCATCCGTTTCACAAGCGTCCGCGCGCAGACCCGAGACAATGACCGAAGTGGGTTTATCGACGCCTACATTGTACGCCCGATCGGGCTGCATGTCGAAATCGCCGTAGCCTGGATCAATCTCGGGCTTGAGACCGGTGACAAACCGATCCTGACCACCATCCTCCCAGGTGATCCAGATGACTTTGCCCGGCACGCTTTGCCCAAATTCGTCCTGCACCACCACGCGAATCTGCGGAGGTTGTGGGCTAAAAGTGCATTCTGCCACCCGATCGATCACTTGATAATCGGGATTGGGTGTGACGGTGGGCGGCAACCGGGGTAACGGTTCCGGCGTCATCGTCGGGGTCGCCTCTGGCGCATCGATCGGGCGGGGCAGGCCCGTCGTTCCACGCGCCGGCGTGATCTCTGGCGTGGGCGTCGTAATCGCCGCCAGATAGACTTGCATGGCCGGAGTGCGCACATTCAAGCGATCAGCCAGACGAGCCAGCGCACGCGCCGTGGGATTCGGGCCGTTCGCTTGATAACGCTCAAAGAGCGCGGTGAGGGTCTGAGAGAGATCCGCATCACGCAGCGCATTGAGGCGGGCCTGCGTGCGCGCCCAATCGCCGTCCTGCACGTAAGCTTCGGCGGCCATGATCAGCCATGCCTCACGATACGGTTTCATCACCTGCGCCGGCGACGATTCACTGAATGTGACCGGCTCGATCAGCCAGGCGTAGGCCAGACCCAGCACCGCACCAATCACGAACGCGAGTAATACCAGGGTTCGTGTACTCATGGGTTAAGATAAGGATCGGTACGTTCCGAATGTGCACCCAACGCCGCCGCGAGCCGGGCCAGACTGGTGATGTGCGGCACGGGTAAATTCTGCGCGACGGCCTTTTCGGTGCGTCTCAGCACCAGCTCACCCAGGTCCTCTGAACCGAGCGGACGCAGGCGAACCTGGGCGGCTTCCAGATCGCGATCGTAAGCAAACGCCTGCGCCGCCATCCAGATCGCTTCGTCTTTCCAGTCCTGCCGCATGCGGCTGGGCGCCGATTCAGTATAGGTGACGGGCCAAGCATACCAGCCCACGGCGAGGCCCGTTCCAATACCAACGGCGAAAGCAATCAGAGTGAAAAGAATCTTACGCATAAGCTACCTCACCCACCCCTGGCCCCCTCCCTCTCCTCATTCTCAGGATTTGAGGAAGGGGAAATGAGGGTAAAGCAAAAACGGGCACTCTCTTGTTAAGAGATGACGCCCGTCCGCCGATGTTTGGTATAATCAAGCGCAGTCTGTTGCACAGTGCCGAAGGTGGGAATCGAACCCACATACCCAGAGGGTACACGATTTTGAGTCGTGCGCGTCTGCCAGTTCCGCCACTTCGGCGATGTAGCGGTAGTATAGTCGAGCCTGTTTCATTCGTCAAGTTGTAGCACCCGGTTGCTCTTTCGCACAGATGGACGAACCTGCCCTCATCCACTCCGCTCAAAAAGGCGACATCGACGCCTTCAATCGCCTGGTGCTGGCTTATCAGCATCAAGTCTATAATCTCGCCTACCGCATTATGGGCGAGGAAGCCTCGGCGGCGGATGCCACGCAGGAAGCCTTCATTTCAGCCTACAATCATCTCAAGAGTTTTCGCGGCGGATCGTTCAAGAGTTGGTTGCTGCGCATCGTGACCAATGCCTGTTACGACGATCTCCGCAAGCGCAAGCGTCGCCCGGCCACTTCCTTGGAGGATCTGATGAGCGACGACAACGGCGAAAACGAATTTGAAATTCCTTCCAACGCCGATGGCCCCGAAACGATCATGCAGCAGCACGAGATGGCCGCCATGCTGCAGCGGGGCATCACCACCCTGCCCGACGATCAGCGCGTCGTTCTCGTCTTGAGTGATGTGCAGGGGATGAGTTATGAAGAAATCGCCGAAATCACCAACAGTAATCTGGGCACCGTTAAATCGCGCTTAAGCCGTGCCCGGGGAAAACTAAGAGAATACTTACAATCGCATGGGGAACTTTTACCGGCACAGTATCGTCTTGAAGGTGACGGAATGTAAGACTACGGGAGTTTTGTCAACTTTCGAAGTCTGAAACGCAGAAAGCATAATCATGGCACGGCAAAACGATCACATTCGGGCTGAGGCATTGATGTCAGCCTATCTGGATAAGCGACTGCCCGCCGAAGAGAAGGATTTCTTCGAGCGGCATCTCGCGTTGTGCGCTGATTGCCATGCGCAGCTGGAGTCCACCCGATCGATGGTGGCGGCCCTGCGGGCTATGCCCCTGGTCAAAGCCCCGCGTTCCTTTGTGTTGCCGCGCGAGATGGCCAAACAGCCCAGACGCTCGTTCCTGACTTGGTATCCGGCACTGCGGCTGGCCACCGTCATTGCAGCCATGGCCTTTGTCGTCTTGTTCGCGAGCGATTTATTGATCAACCAACCAGGGGGGGGGGCTACGCCGCAATCCCTGCCGGCGGCCGCCCCGGCTCCGGTGGTTATGCAGGCGCCTGAATCTGCGCGCCAAGACGCACCCACCGAGGAACCCGCCGTGTCTGGAGCATCCAACTACGACGCCGCGGCTCCCGGTACTGGAGCAGCGCCATCCGAAACAAGCGCTCCAACCGCCAAGGCTGTAGTCACTGAAACAATGGCGATTACCGAATCAACTGCTATGAGCATGATGACGGCCACGCCTGCAGCGACCGCCGTTGCAGATACGACCATGCGAGCGCAGATGACCGTCGAAGCGACATCGGAATTATCGGTGCCCGATCAGCAAGCCGGACTCTCAGCAGAACAATCCACTGCGGCGAATTTGTCTGAGACTCCTACGGCGCTCGAACCCCTGCGTGTCATCGAAATCGCGTTGTTGGCTTTGGTCATCGTGCTGGGTGCTGCTACGTTTATCGTTCGACGCAGGCAAGCATAACGCAGACGAAATACAAAATCGAGGCCGATGATGACTGAATCATCGGCCTCTTTGTTTCTCTTTCACTGCAACCTTCACCATCCCGCTTGAAGGCTCTCGCCTCGCCCGGCGCACCCCCCACGCACCTGTGGAGCGTGGGACAGGGTGTACCCGTCCGTTGCGGCGGACAAGGCGTGCACCGGGTACGACGGGGCGTGTCGGGCATCCAGTTCGATCGGGCTGCCGGGTTCCTGCCTTCGCAGGAATAACGCTGCGAGCTATTTCTCAACGCTATCCAGCTGCGCCGCCGCTTCCACAAACGCCTTGAAGAGGGGATGCGGCCGATTGGGTCGGCTCTTGAACTCCGGATGAAACTGCGAGCCGACCATGAAGGGATGATCGGCCAACTCTGCAATTTCCACCAGGCGTCCATCAGGCGACAGGCCGCTGATCACCAGCCCGCTCTTGGTCAGCTGATCGCGATAGGCATTGTTGAATTCAAAACGATGACGGTGCCGTTCGTGCACCATGGCCGTGCCATAAGCGCGCGCCGCATGCGTGCCCGGCACCAGCGCGCACGGGTAACTGCCCAGACGCATCGTGCCGCCCATATCCGAGATGTCACGCTGCTCCGGCATCAAGTCGATGACCGGGTGGTGCGTAGTATGGTTGAACTCGGTGCTGTTCGGATCGTCGCTTGCCACAATCGAACGCATCTTCTCGATGCACATCACCTGCATGCCCAGGCACAAACCCAAATACGGCACATTGTTCTCGCGCGCGAACCTGGCCGCGATAATCTTCCCTTCGATGCCGCGATAGCCAAACCCGCCCGGCACGACAATCCCCGCGACCTTCTCCAACCGATCAAGCCCGCGCCCCTTCTCGAGATCCTCCGACGAAATCCAATCGATCTGCACGTCCAGATCATGCGCCACGCCGGCATGGTACAGACTCTCGCGCACGCTGATATACGCGTCCTCCAGTTCCACATATTTGCCCACGATGGCAATCGGCAGCGACTCTTTGTCCTTCTTCATCTCATCGACCATCATGCGCCAGTCATTCAGATCGGGTAACGCCGAGGCGTTCAAGCCCAGTCGCTCGATCAAGAAATCAGCCACGCCGGTCTCTTCCAGCAGCAGCGGAACTTCATACAAAACATCTGCATTCGACAACGGGATCACCGCCCGGGTATCCACATCGGTGAATAACGCGATCTTTTCACGGATGGCATCATTCATGGGATAGTTGGAGCGCAGCACGATCATATCCGGGCTGATGCCGATGCCGCGCAGCTCGTGCACGGAATGCTGCGTGGGTTTGGTCTTCAGCTCATTGGTCGCGCCGATATGCGGCAGCCACGTCACATGGATGTACGCCACATGGTCACGTCCCACATCCTTGCGCATCTGGCGAATGGCTTCCAGAAACGGCAGGCTCTCGATGTCACCCACCGTGCCGCCCACTTCCACAATCACGACGTCCGGGTTGGTCGCTCGGGCGGCCAGGCCAATGCGCCGCTTGATCTCGTTCGTAATATGCGGAATCACCTGAATCGTGCCGCCCAGGTAATCGCCACGCCGCTCCTTGGCGATTACCTCAGCGTAAATCTGGCCAGTGGTCGTGTTGCAGGCCTTGCTCAGATTCTCGTCAATGAAACGCTCGTAGTGCCCTAGGTCGAGGTCGGTTTCTGCGCCGTCTTCGGTAACGAACACTTCACCGTGCTGATAGGGACTCATCGTGCCGGGATCAACGTTGATGTAGGGATCGAGTTTTTGCATGGTCACGCTGACGCCACGACTCTTCAGCACCCGACCAATGGATGCAGCCGCCACGCCTTTACCCACGCTTGAGACCACCCCGCCTGTGCAGAAAATATATTTAGGCATAGATTTCTCCTGTAAGACCCCTTCCCCAGCCCTCCCCCGTCACAATGGGGGCGGGCTGGGTGGGGGTTAAAAAAGTCGGTGGGGAGAGTCACTTTGCGGGCGACTCTCCCCACCGTCGATTTCGAAGATTCAGTTACGCTGTGATGCCCGTGCTGGCATCTGACTCCTCTTAAATGAGTTTTTCCAGATCGCTAGCCGCACGGCGCATATCCAACATGATCAGGCCCAATTTCGCCTGCTCGCGCGCCAGAACGGTCAATACCGCATCCATCCCCACCGACATCAGGATCACGTAGCCGTTACTGCCGTGAATGTAGACCTGGTCCAATTGGCCGCGCCCCAGTTCGCTGGCGATGCGCTCACCCAGCGAGAGCATGGCCGCGGACATCGCCGACACACGATCTTCCTCCACACCTGCAGGCAATGATGAGGCCATGATCAGACCATCGACCGACACCACCGCCGACGCTTCGCAGTCCGGTGTACCGGCTTGCAAATCCCGCAAACGATCGACCATCTGCTCGGTGCGTGATTTCGGCATAGAGGGATCTCCTTATGAAACGACGAAATGATAGCGGATGGGCACAATATACCACAGGTAAAAAAGCAAGTCAAACAGAACGCGCAATTTGGCGGCCGACACTCGGCAATATGGTATAATCGCCGCGCGTCCACCAAGGATGTCTAGATTGGATTTCCCCTTGTCACGTATTCTCGTCTCGCTGGACCTCGAAACCACCGGCCTCGACCCGCAACGCGATGCCATTATTGAGATTGGCGCCGTAAAATTTCGAGGCGATGAAGTGTTGGATACCTTCACGACGCTGATCGACCCGGCCCGTCCCATTCCGCCGAAAATCACTGACTTGACCGGTATTGCCGATCGGGATGTCGCCACGGCGCCGCGCCTGTTCGACGTGCTGCCGCGCCTGTCTTCATTCGGGCGCGATCTACCGGTGATCGCCCACAACGTCAGTTTCGATTTGGGTTTTCTCCAGCGGCAGCGCCTGCTGTTGGACAACCTGGGCATCGATACATTTGAGCTGGCCAGTATGCTGATCCCGCACGCGGGCCGCTACAGTCTGGGGTCGCTGGCGCGGGAGGTAGGCATTACCCTGCCCGCCACGCATCGTGCGTTGGACGATGCCAAAGTCGCGCATGCGTTATACATGAAAATGTTTGAGCGCGCCTGCGACATCTCCGTCAAAATCCTGGAGGAAATCGTCAAGCACGCCCAAAAGATCGATTGGCCGCCGTACATCTTTTTTGCCGACGCCTTGAAGGCCTCCAGTCGCGGCGCTTTTTCGGCGGGCAGCATCGGCGCCCAGCTAAAAGCCAAAGGCCTGGCTCCCAAAGGCCAGGGTCCGATCTTCAAACCCAAGTCCAGCGAAAAGCCATTACGTCCCAACGAGGACACGGCGCCCATCGATACGCAGACCATCGCGGCTTTGCTTGAAAATGACGGCGCATTTGAGCAGATCTTTCCACATTTCGAGCATCGTCCACAACAGGTGCAGATGCTGCGCGCCGTCTCCGAGGCCTTTAACGAAGGCCAGCATCTCCTGGTGGAGGCGGGCACCGGCACCGGTAAATCGATCGCCTATCTGCTCCCAGCGATTCACTGGGCTGTGCAGAATGGCCGGCGCGTGCTGGTTTCGACGAATACCATCAATCTGCAGGAACAACTCGCGGCGAAGGACATCCCTGACCTGCAGAAGATTCTGCCGTTTGAGTTTCGCGCAGCGGTGCTCAAAGGCCGATCACATTATCTGTGTCCCTCGCGCTTGCAATTGCTGCGCCGGCAAGGCCCCACCAACGCTGATGAGTTGCGCGTCTTGACCAAGGTGCTGCTGTGGCTGCCTTCGACCGTGAACGGCGACGGCGACGAGTTGTTCATTCCCAACGCAGCCGAACGTGCAGTCTGGACGCGCCTGAGCGCCGATAGCGAAGGTTGCACTGCCGAGCGCTGCGCGGCCACCGATTGTTTCTTCCATCGCGCCCGGCAGGCGGCGGAAGCCGCGCACGTCTTGATCGTCAATCACGCGCTGCTGTTGGCCGATGTCGCCGTGGAAAATCGCGCCCTGCCCGAATACGACTATCTGATCATCGATGAAGCGCATCACCTGGAAAGTGCGGCGACCGATCAGTTGAGTTTCTCAATTAGCCGTACTCAGTTGAAGCGCCTGCTGCAAGAAATCGGCCGGCTGGAGCGCAACAAAACCGACGGGCTGTTGGCCGACGTCGTCGGGCGTATCCGGGCCAGCACACCCCCGCAAGTCGCGGACAAGGTGGATGAATTCGCGATCAAGATCGCCGACGGCATCCAGCGGGCCGGGGTGTTTGCCGAAGATCTTTTCGATCAACTGATCGACTTCGCCCGGCAAAATATCGAAGGCCGCAGCGATTATGCGCAGCGCGTGCGCATCACGGCCGGCCTGCGCACCCAACCGGCGTGGAGCAACATCGAGATTGCCTGGGAGAATCTGGGAGCGCCGCTGCT
>JAUQXC010000331.1 GCA_030834825.1 Thermoflexales bacterium | reverse complement strand
CCAGTGAAGGACCTGTCTGGCTGAAGCCGCGACTTCGGACACACCTTGGCAACACTTCAGCTTTAGGCCAGACAATCACGCAGGTGATGTTGATCGATCAGGCCTTCCACCATACTCACCAGGATTTTGATGCCCACCGGTTTCACCAAATAGCGATCGGCCCCCGCCGCCAAGGCTTCGGCCTGATCAACCGGTGACTCGCGCGCCGACAGGATCACTTGCGGAATGTGCGCCGTAATCGGATCGGCGCGCAAGTGGCGGCAGAGTTCAAAGCCACTGATTCCCGGCAGCATGAGATCGATCAAGATGATCGCCGGGCGATGTTCGCGAGCTAAACGCAGACCGTCGCGGCCGTTCAGGGCGCCGATCACGTTACAGCGGCGCCGCTTGAAGGCGGCCCGGATTAATTCCACAGTTTCTAATTCATCATCGACAACTAAGATGGATGGTTGAGACATCTTGCTTCACCGTCGAGCAGTGCCCTCCCGTTAAACATGATTTTGCGCCCGAATTATGGCACAGATTGACAAACTGTGCATGAGGGCCAAGTTGGCAATGGCTTAGCGTTGCGTTTGCTTTCCTCGGAGGAGAGCGTCATCGACACTAATTCGTTTGACGAGTACAATACACTCACTGTCAGGCAGTAACCAACGGAATGCCAACCGCTCCGGGCCTGGACGCGCTCAGCTGACGTGCGCCTTGCGGCGGAAAACTCAAATGAGAATGTTTTGATATGACAACTCAGTCGGCTTTAGCTTCTTTTCGTTATTTAATCACCGATATGGACGGTGTGCTGTGGCGCGGGCGCGAACCGTTGCCCGGTCTGGTGGAGTTCTTTCAGTTTCTGCGCCAACACGACATTCGTTTTGTCTGCGCCACCAACAATGCCTCGACGCTGCCGGAAAAACTAGCTGAACGCCTGCAGGCCTGGGGGACCGATGTCAGACCAGAAGAGATCGTGACCTCGTCCAGCGCCACAGCCGATTATCTGACGGAGACCTTGCCGGCAGGTTCACGCCTGTACGTTGTCGGCATGGAAGGCTTGCGCGTACCGCTGTTGCAGAAAGGCTTTGAAATCGCCGAAGATCGCGTGGCCGCCGTGGTGGCCGGCATCGACTGGCATTTGACGTACGATCACATCAAGCGGGCGGCGCTCAACATCCGCGCCGGCGCGAAGTTCATCGGTACCAACGGCGACCGCACTTTCCCTTCAAGCGAAGGGATCATCCCCGGCGCGGGTGCGATTTTGGCCGCGATCGAAACCGGGACCGGTGTTAAACCGATCATGATGGGCAAGCCCGAAGCGCCCCTGTATGAAACAGCACTCAAGCGCATGCAGGCCGTGCCCGAGCAGACCCTGGTGTTGGGCGATCGGCTGGAGACGGATATTTTGGGCGCCGTGCGCCTGGGGTTGAAGTCGGCGTTGGTATTGAGCGGGGTCACCACCCGCGGACAACTGGCCGCCAGCGCTTATCAACCCGATTGGGTATTTGAAGATATTGGGGATCTCAAAAATCAGTGGGATACGAATTGAAACCGATGAACATGAATTCAGGTCGATCGCTTTACGATCTCAAATTTGACGAGGTTCAGTCGCTGTTGCAAGAGTGGCAGGAGCCGGTCTTTCGCGCCAAGCAGATCTGGGAATGGCTGTACGTCCAGTTGGCCCCCGCCTATGACGCGATGACAAATCTGCCCAAGCCGCTGCGTGATCGCTTGAGCGCGGCATATCCACTTGGGCGGCTGACGCCCAAAATCGATCTGCTGTCATCCGACGGCTGGACGCGTAAGCTGCTCTTCACCCTGCCGGATGGGGTGCAGATCGAAACAGTGTTGATGGAATACGATACGCGCCACACGGTGTGCGTCTCCACGCAAGCCGGTTGCGCCATGGGCTGCACCTTCTGCGCCACGGGACAGGGCGGCTTTCAACGCAACCTCGCGTCCGGTGAGATCGTGGAGCAGGTCCTGTTTTTTGATCGCAAATTGCGCCAGACCAGTCGCCAGCCACCAACGGCCAACCACCATATCACCAATGTCGTCCTCATGGGCATGGGCGAACCTTTTGCCAACTATACCGCCCTGCTCGACGCACTGGACCGGTTGAGCGATCCACGCGGGTACAACTTCGGCGCGCGACGCATCACCGTCAGCACGGTCGGCCTCGTACCGATGATCGAGCGCTTCGCGCAGGAACGTTCGCAGGTGAATCTGGCTGTCTCGCTGCACGCGGCCACGAACGAGTTGCGCTCAGCCATGCTGCCGATCAACAAGCGGTATCCGCTGGAGGCCTTAATCCCGGCCTGTCGCGCCTATCTCACCAGCACTCATCGCCGTTTGAGTTTCGAATGGGCCATGATCGAAGGCGTCAACGATACGCCCGCCCAGGCCCGCGCACTGGCACAGTTGATCAAAGGCCTGTTGTGCCACGTCAACCTGATTCCGCTCAATCCCACGCATGGCTATGCCGGCGCAGCCTCCACGCGCGAACGCATCGCTACCTTCCGGGCTATCCTGGACGAAGCCCACATCGCCAATTCGCTGCGCGTACGGCGCGGCATCGACATTCACGCCGGCTGTGGCCAGTTGCAGCAGGCCGCCGCCTCCGCCGGTTAATGGGATTATTCTTCAGGCGATAGTATAATCATCTTATAGATTCGGAACACCGCCTTTGATCACAACGTCCCCGTCGCCAAGCGGAGTAGGGGCCGATCATAGTCCATTGTTAGCTGTTCATTGATCATTATTCATTGAGCTCATCCATGCCCGACGATTCCTCTTTATCCGATCGAGCCGCTCAAGCCGCCGCTCAGCTGCGGGCGGGTGATGCGCTTTACGCGCAGAATCGCCTGACGGAAGCGCTGGAGCGGTATCGCAACGCCCTGCCGTTGGTCCGTGAGATCGCCGATCGGCGGGTTGAAGCCGCTGTGCTGCACAATATCGGCCGCGCGCAGTACGGCTTGGGCGTGAAGCACACCGCGCTGGAAGCCTTCAGCGAAGCAGCCGCCCTTCGGCGTGAGATCGGCGATCGGGCGGGCGAGGCCGAATCGCTGAACAATGTCGCCATCATTCACATTCAACAAGGCCAACACGCGGAAGCCATTAAGTATTTGCTGCGCTCGCTGGAGATCGATACGGAACTGGGCAACCGCTATGGCGAGGGTGTGGCGCTTAACAACATCGGCGAGATTTACCGCGCGCTGAACCGGTATCGCGACGCCCTGCAGTATTACCGGCAGTCGCTGAGCATCCGCCACGAGGTGGGTGACAAACGCGGTGAGGCCGCCACGCTGAACAATCTGGGCGAACTCGATCTGGATATGGGCCTGTATGATGACGCGCTCGATCATCTGCTGCGCGCCCTGTCCGTGCGCCGCGAGGTGGGCGATAAGCGCGGCGAGGCCATGACCCTGTTCAACCTCAGCCGCGTCAACCGCCTCAGCGGGCAGAGTGCCGCGGCCCTGGAATTCGGCGAACAGGCGCTGGTGGCCGTGCGCGAGGCGGGCGACCGCTGGTTGGAAGCAGATATCCTCTATCAACTCGCGCTATTCCTGGTGGAGATGGACCGCATCCCGGATGCGATCATGACGTTGGAACGCAGCGTGACCCTGGCGCGGGTGATCGGCCACGTGGAGTTAGAGGCCCATCGCGCGAAGCTGGAAGAGCTGCGCGCCCGTTCCCCCTGAACCCGATCGGCCTCAGCCCCCGATCGTGCTCACAGGTTTTACAAGGGAGACCCGCATGAGCACCAGCCAGCCTGTCCTTGCTTCAGATCGCAGTGGCGGCGTCGAGCTACAAGGCCATGAGATCCAGATTGGCGGCGATGTCGTCGGCCGCGACAAGATCGTCAGCTATACGGTCTACGGCGCCACCCTCCAGGAAGCACCCCGTGAACCGCTGATCAAACGCCGCGCTGCGCAGCCACAACCACCGCGTGCCCCGCTGGACTTCTTCGATCGCACGGGCGAGTTGGCGCAGGTGGAGCAGCTGATCAAGCAAGGCAAGCCGGTTGCCATCTGCGGCTCGGACGGTGCGGGCAAGTCGGCGCTGCTGCGTCAAGCGGCCAACGGCAGTACCGCGCACACGCTGCCCGATGGCGTCATCTTGCTTGAAGGCCTGGACGAGTACGGGCACACACTGCTGCCCGGCGATGTCATCCAGCGTTGGTTCGACGCCTTTTACCTCAGCGAGCCGCCGCTGAAAGTAACCTCGGCCAGTGCACAACCTTATCTCAGCCAACTCCGTCCGCTGCTCCTGCTCGATCACGTCACGCTCGATGCCGATCAACTCCGCCCACTGCTCGATCTGTTTCCCAACAGCCCGGCGTTGATCGCCCGCCCCTCGGCGCTGCCGGGTCTGGCCCGCCCGATCAAACTCGGCCCCCTGCCGCGCCCTGATGCCATCGATCTCTTCGCCGCCACCAGTGGCCTGTTGATCACGGCGGCCCAGCGATCGAGCGTGGATGCGATCTGCGCGCTGCTCAACGATGTGCCACTGGCGATCGTGCGCGCCGCCGACGTGATCCGCGAGATGAACCTGCCACTCGATCAGGCGCAGGCACGTCTGACGAATGCCCCCCCGCTCGCGGGTGACAGCATCACGCTCGGCCTGAGTCGCGTCATGGCGTTGATTCAGTCTGTGCTGACATCGCTGGAAAAACAGATCTTGGAAGTGGCGGCGAACCTGCCGGGCATTTCGATCGATCCGAAGCAGATCGCGGCGCTGATCGGCGGCGCGCAGGCGGTGGCGGTTGAAGCGGCGATCGATCACCTGAAGGCGTTGGGGTTGCTGCATGCCAACAGTCCGCGCGTGCGGCTGGATGCCGGGCTGCGCGAGCTATGGCGCGGCGCAGACGGGGCCAACACGATCAAAGATCGCCTGCTGGCGCAGCTGTTGCGCGATCTGCGAACTGGTCGTTTCAACGACGACACCTATTGTGCCGAAGAGCTGGGGCACGTTCTCGGCGCCATCGAGTATGCGATGCAGGCGCAGCGCTGGAATGAAGCCATCACGTTGAGCCGCGCCATCGATCGCTACCTGACGTTGCACGGTCTGTGGGACGCGTGGCGGCAGATCGCCGATCGGGTTTTGCAGAGCGCACGCGCCGTTGGCGATCGATCGGCTGAGGCGTGGGCGCTGCATCAACTCGGCACCCGCGCCATCGAATCGAACAAGGCGCAGGCGATCGACCTGTTGAAGCAAGCGTTGAGCGTCCGCACCCAGATCGGTGACAAGGCCGGCGCAGAGATCACGCAGCACAATTTGGACATCCTGACTCCACCACCGCCGATTCCGCCCAAGAATGGTGAAGGAACGATCGGGCCGACCGGTATGAGCGGCGCAGCCAAGTTCATGATCGGCGCGGTGCTCGTGGGACTTGTGGCCGTCGTTGCGATCGTGATTGCACAGTTAGCGCCGCCGTCAGCAGTGCCCACCGCCACACTCGTAGTGATTGCGCCAGACACGCCCACACGCGCGCCCGGCAACACACCAACATCACGGCCCCCCTCACACACGCCGACGCGCACGCCCACCGGCACACTGCCGCCCACCGCGACATTCACGCCGACCCCGACTCCGACTGAAACGCCGACTCCGCAACCCATGGGACTGATTCCCTATCTGGAACAAGTGGGGAACGCCTACGAAATTTTCGTCAGCAGCGAGGATGGTTCACAGCGCCAGGCCCTGACCCAACGATCGGAGACCGGCAATTTCGATCCGGTGCTGTCGCCTGATGGAAAGTCGGTGGCGTTCTGGGCGTTTGGATCGTTTGCCACGGTCCGTGTGCCGCCGCGCGAGTTGTATGTCGTCAACCTGGAAGAGCGCCAGCCACGCTTGCTATTGAGTGGACAACCCTATGATCCGCGCATCGTCTGGTCACCCAAGAGCGATCTGGTCGCCGTGACTTTGGTCACACCCAGCGAGTTGGGATCGCAGGTGGACATTTACCTCGCGCCGGTCACGGGCCGCAATCCACGACCCCTCACCTCACCCAATCTCGACGATTATCCCATCCATACCGATCCATCCTTCTCGCCCGACGGATCACAGATCGCTTACGTGCCACGCGCAACTGCCAACAGCGGCGGCGCAGGCATTAACGTCGTCAACGTCGATGGTTCGAACTGGCAGCCGCTGAGTCTCCAAGCTGATAACGCGTTCTTGGAAGTGCGCAGCCTGGCGTGGTCGCCTGTCGAAAATCAGATCGCTTTTATCGGGCGAAACTTAGCGGACCCCAGCTCCTCCAGTGTGGCGGCGCCACCGGCAGGCCTCTATCTGGTTAATGGGGACGGCAGCGACCTGACGCCGTGGATCAAAGCGTCGTTGGGCAGCGCAGGTCCGCTGGTCTGGTCACCCGATGGGCGGCAAGTGGCTTTCACAGCCAACAATGCCTTGTGGCTTCTGGCTAAAGAGAGTGCGGAACCGCGCCTGTTGGTGCGTGGCCTCAGCGTTGAGCCGAACGGCTGCACATTTGTGCCGTGGTTCATGTGGCTGTCCGATGGTCGGCAGCTGGCCTACAACACAGATCGCAACGGCCCGATCGAGATTCACGCGATCACGATCGATGGGCGCAACGATCGCGTTTTGAAGACGGCGCCACCCACTTACTTGATATTGCCACGCGGGTGCTGAACAGAAAGGCGAGCCTGTGACTCGCCTTCCATGTCAAATCGCAAAATCCTCGCCGTGCCACACCCCCGCCGTGGGCAACTGCACGTCCAGGTGTTCCACGTGCCCATCCACGCGCTGTTCCAACTCATCCACGCGCGCAATGAGCGATTGCAGCGTGACACCCACCAGATCGGGCAGCGAGGTATGTTCGAGGTCGGGCTTGTCTTGGGCCGTGTGCGGTCTGCTGCGCGAGATGATCTGCCCCGGCACGCCGACGATCACCGAATTGGGCGGCGCCGATTTCACCACGACCGCGTTCGCGCCAATGCGGCTGTCGCACCCGATCTCGATCGGCCCCAGCACTTTGGCTCCCGCCCCGATCGTCACCCGATCGCCGATGGTGGGATGGCGCTTGCCTTTTTGCAGGCTCGTGCCGCCCAGCGTGACGGTGTGATACAGCGTCACTTCTTCGCCCAGTTCCGCCGTTTCGCCGATCACCACGCCCATGCCGTGATCGATGAACAGTCCGCGTCCGATCCTGGCGCCCGGGTGAATCTCGATGCCGGTGAAGAAGCGCATCAATTGCGACATCCAGCGTCCCGGCAACTTCAAGTGATGTGTCCACAACCAATGACTAAGGCGATGGCCCCACACGGCATACAGACCCGGATAACACAGCAGCACTTCCAACACACTGCGCGCCGCCGGGTCGCGATCGAAGACGGATTGAATGTCACGTCGAAGAGTGTTAAGCATACTGCCCTCCAAAAACAAGTGACAAGGAAACAGGTAGGCAAGTAGACAAGGGTTACTTGTTTCCTTGTCTACTTACCTCCTCTTCGCTAATCCGCCAAACCGGCAAACAGCGGCGTACTCAAATAGCGCTCGCCAAACGATGGAATAATGACGACGATCAACTTGCCGGTATTCTCTGCGCGCCGGGCCACTTGCAACGCCGCCCACGTCGCCGCACCGGATGAAATGCCCACCAGCAAGCCTTCTTCTTTGGCCAGGCGCCGCGCCAAGTCAAACGCATCATCATTCTTCACGCGGATGATCTCATCATAGATCTGGGTGTTAAGCACATCCGGGATGAAGCCCGCGCCAATCCCTTGAATGGGATGCGGTCCCTTCTGCCCGCCCGACAACACCGGCGAAGCATCCGGCTCCACCGCAATCACCTGGAACGACGGCTTGCGCGCCTTGATGATCTCGCCCACGCCGGTGATGGTGCCGCCCGTGCCACTGCCCGACACCAGAATATCGACCCGGCCATCGGTGTAGCGCCAGATTTCCTCGGCCGTCGTCGTGCGGTGAATCTCCGGGTTGGCCGGCGTCTTCAATTGCTGCGGAATGAGATACCGTGGATCGGCCGCCGCCAGTTCTTCCGCCTTTCGGATCGCGCCATTCATGCCGTCAGGACCGGGCGTCAGGATCAACTCGGCGCCGTAAGCGCGCAGCAAGGCGCGGCGCTCCTTGCTCATCGTCTCCGGCATGGTAATGACCAGTTTGTAACCGCGCGCCGCGCAGACCATGGCCAGCGCGATACCAGTGTTGCCGCTGGTCGGCTCGACAAAAATCGTCTCGGGCTTGACCAAGCCGGCCTTCTCCGCCGCGTCGATCATCGACACGCCGATACGATCCTTGACACTGTGCGCGGGATTGAAGAACTCCAGCTTGGCCACAACTTCGGCCTTGGCGCCCTCGCTCACGCGGCGCAGCTTCACCAGGGGTGTGTGGCCAATCAACTCGGTGACATCATTTGCAATCTTCATTGTATGCTCTCCCTAGAAAATTTTGCTCAAAACAAAACGGCGTCACCGCGATACCGGGCGACGCCATGGTTGGCTAACAACGTACTTGTTTGACGGTGCCCGTCCGGATCTCCACTCAAGCGAAATGCGGAAAGCGGCGGGCTGCTCAACTCAATCAATCAGCAAGCTTGATCCTGTGACGCAGGCAACGTCCACCGCCTCCGCATTCTACAGGAGCAGCGACACATGCAAACCTGAATGATCGAGATTCGAGCCATACTCATTACCTGTAACGCGAAAAATTGTAACTGGTTTCAGGCAGACTGTCAACGAGGGATCGCAGGCTAAGATCTAGATCTCAGCCGGTGCGACCAACACCTCGTAATGCATTACTTTCGGGGCAAGGTTCACCAGATAATCACTATCTTCGGGATAATAGACGGCGCGTTCAACCTCGTCACCGGCAAAGCGGCGAATCGCTTCCCACGATTCCCACAGCGAGATCAAGGTGAACTCGGCCTGCCCGTTGTCGATCCGGCGCAACACGTAGACCCCTTGATTGCCTTCCGTTGCCCGTAACTCTTGGACACCGGTCTGTCGCAGATAGTCAAGATACTGTTTTGCCTTGGCTTCAGGCGTAGCGCCTTGCCAGATTCTGGCGATCATATGGCCATCTCCTGCGTTGGGGTCCGCACGCCGCTGCTCCTAGGCTTCAGCGTGTTCGACTTGACTCTTCGTTTGTTGGACCAGCAGTTCTTCCATCCAGGGTAGATGTTCAGCATAGTGCTCGTAGGTATTGCCGATCAGCCACCCCAGGACCGGGTCGTA
Organism: Thermoflexales bacterium; assembly: GCA_030834825.1. Lineage (GTDB taxonomy): Bacteria > Chloroflexota > Anaerolineae > Fen-1058 > Fen-1058 > Fen-1058. The sequence goes on along the minus strand of JAUQXC010000331.1, from coordinate 20,149 downwards.
TGCGTTTACTCCGGGATCTTGGGGCTGATAAGCAGCGTATGGCTTAAAGAGATCTTCATCCGTCAAGCCGGCCAGGGCCAGGAGCAATTCTTGATGCACATCCCGCAGGGCAGCCAGAACTTCCGGGGCAGGACGAGCGTGATAATGCTCATAGAGCACGGCATTGATTTCGTCGAAAGATTCGCTGTCACGCACGAACTTCAGACTCAATTGCATGGCCGCCCAGCGCGGCTCGTGACGCAGCAAAGCGACCAGCCCCCGCTCATAGATCATCAGATGGGCAACGTGATCTTTAATCGACCATTCGCCCGGCGCGGTACAGGCCGTCAGCTGCGCATGGCTCAACGCTTGAAGCCGCTCGTCCAATCTCTGCCAGCCCGCCGCCAGCTGTGACATCAATTCGGCCTTAGTTTGAGGTGTTTCAGACATTCTGAATTCCTTTCAAAGTTAAACTGGGTTCAACTCGATTCCGGCCGATACGGCGCTTCCTCATCGATGTCGCCTACAAACTCTGGCAAATTCGTATGCCCCAGCAGCTGCCGGATCGCCAGGTTCTCGCCGGTGTGATACCAGTAGTGGTAGATCACGCGCTGTACCAGTGAGCCAAAAATGTACGGGCTGGGCTGCCCAGCGCGGATCACGTGTTCCAGCAAGGTCGCCGGCGTCAGCGCATCCAGCCAGCGATCAGCCGCTTGCGTGAGCGTGTCCCACGCCGTCCACATCTCGTGAAGCGACGGGGTGCTGGCTGGAGCGCCGTAGGCAAATAAGTCATTGATCGCCGGCAGTGGCAGCTGGCCCTGCGCGTAGAACACGAAGTAGCGCTGCTCTTGCCAGGCCAGGTGCCCCACGTTCCAGCTGATGCAATTCATGGGCAGGAATCGCCGGCAGGCTTCTGCTTCGCTCAGGCCGACCAGGCCTCGTTTGAATTCGCTTCGCGTAAAGCGCAGCTGGGCAACCAGGGGATGTGGCATATTTATCCGCTTTCTTTCTTTCAGTGCGCAGCAACCCGATCGAGCCAGGCACGCACCGAGACGCTGTGTTCCTGGTAATGCTCGTAGGTATCACCATCGAGCAGATCGTGGACCGACCAAGCGACCCCCGTGGCACGCGTGAACTTCACATCATACAGATCGTCGTCATGCAATCCCTGCACGGACTCGATACTGCGTTGAAATGAAATTTGCGAGTCACGGAGCACGTCGGCCAACGGCAATGATCGCTGGCGTTCATAAATGAGGGCATTCTCTTCGTCGATGCTCAGCCCCTTGTATTCCGGCAGGGGTAGTGGTTCGCCGCGCCGGATCGCCATTAGACAATTGGTGGCCCAGGTCTCGAAGTAAGTGATATGTGCGATGATGTCCTTGAGCGACCAATCGCCCTCGACGCCGGGTTCGGTCAAGCGCGCCTCGCCCGCCTCACGCAGCAACGCCTCCCAGTTCGATCGGGCAGTGTGCATCACTTCGAGAAGTTGTGCGGTGGTCAATTGTTTGTCCATGTTTACTGGCCTCGGTGGGTATGCATAGTTGATCGAGAACGATGTGCCGCGTGCAGCGCCGCCTCACTCAGCAACGCCCGCTGTCTGGCTTGTAAGCGCTCGCCCAGCGCAATCAACAGCCGTCCCAACCCCGCGCTCACCCCAGCAAGGTGGCGGCGTTGCCCATGCGTGGATCGGGCTAAGCGGACCAGCCTGTTGCGTTCGAGTTCCCGTGCCAGGTCACGTTGTCGTTCCCTCGCCAGCTGTGTCAAGAACCAGTCATTGTCTAACATGTCTCCTCCCTCTTTATGGCCGACTTTGTCGCCGAAACCCCGCGAACATCTGCTCTACTTGACGCCAGTTTGTTAACCTGCTAAACTGTATTTGATGGTTACATCATACCACGAGATCGAATAACCTGTCAATAGAGTTTTGAGGGTTACACGAGTTTTTGACAAAGGACAAACATCATGGCAACCACGAAGCCAGGGGACAATTTGAAACTGGAAAGCGGCTGGCTGTGCCTCGATTTTTCGAATACAATGGATTGGCACGCCAGCGAGCATCCGGTCGAAAGCCTGACGTCCTACGAAGCGCTGATCGCCTGGACGCGTGCGGTTAACCTCCTGCCCGAGCGGACGGCTCAACAACTTCTACGCGTGGCCAATCAGCATCCCACGGAGGCGGCCCGTGTGCTCGATCGAGCGGTGGCGCTGCGCGAAGCGATCTATCATATTTTCTCGGCTGCGGCCGCGGGGAAGTCGCCCTCGGCAGACGATCAAGCCGCATTCAACGTGGAGTTTAGTCGCTCGCTGGCTAAGTCACGTCTGGCCTGGACTAAAACAACTTTTGAGTGGGGGCGTCAGGGTGAGGATGGCGATCTGGATCAAATGCTGTGGTGGATCATGCGTTCAGCGACTGATCTATTAATCAGTGAGGACATCCAGCGTGTGGGAGAGTGTGCCGATGATCGCGGCTGCGGGTGGTTATTCTACGACACCAGCCGTAATCGCACGCGCCAGTGGTGCAGCATGCGTGGCTGCGGCAACCGAGCCAAAGCCAAGCGGCATCAGGAGAAAGTGAAGAGTGAGGAGTGAAGAAAATGAGAGATATGAAGGCTTTCTACAGCAAGGGCCGAGTTTAGCTTTGTTTCATGTTAACAGCCCCCTATAACGACTTACCGACTATGTTCTCCACTTATGATCTCTCGCAAATCCAATCGATAGCAGGAAGCCTCTTGCAACAGATATAAAAAGCACCCGCGAGTCGCAATTTGCTCAGGGGTCAGAAGAGTATCCTCGTTGTCGGTAAGTCTATAGGTTGCAACGCTCTCCATCTGGTCATTCTTCCCTAGACGGACGAGATGATACAAATCGTGATCATCATACCCGCCTCGAAACAAGACGAAGTCGCGCCACACTAAAAAGCCGTCTGAACCAGAAATAGACCCACGCCAAACAGCTGTTATCCTGCCATTTCGAATTTGCACTAGCGGGAACTCGGTGTAGTAATAGCACCAAGTTTCAGCGTTAGAGACAACGTTGAGCGCATAGCAATCGCAAATAGTCCCCCACTCAAATGAGGGTGAGAATTCATAAAGCCGATTCCCAAACTTGTCCCACTGGACGAGACCGCTGGCGCCGATCGGTTCCTTCCACCCATAGTTGCCAAAAACACCCTCGTCAAAGTAGCTCACCCATAGCTGACCAGCATGGGTGGCCTGCACGTCGCGAATACCGTCACCCAGTAGAAACTCTCGTTTCAACTTGCCGTCTGAAGAAAAAACCCGCGCGTTCAAGTCATAGTCATCTTGACCGCGATACCGAGAACGGGCACAGACCAGCAGAATTTCGCCATCAGGCAAAGGCTGAACTTGATGGTAATTCCAACGCTGTCTGACAATTTCGATACGCGTGGTTTTAGTGTCACTGACCTGAAGAACCGCAAAATCTTGATCGTGAACAGGATTAACTTTCGGGAAGCCTGCTCCAGAAACAATCTCTTGATAATCGATGGGGGGCCTAGCAGCAAGAACGTAGAGGTCGTTGAGCGGACCGGCGGCGATCGACACAACTTGCAAGCCTGTTAGTTCCTGGCTTAGATCTTGCCACATCTCTAATTGGATATTCTTTGATTTGGCCGGTTGCATTTGCAAACACCCATTCTCTACACAAGAATCTTGCCTAGCATGTTACTCAGCACTCCTCATCTCGTCAACGGCTTGTACTTAATGCGATGCGGCGTCTCGGCCTCAATGCCCAGCCGCTTCTTGCGATCCGCTTCGTAGTCGGAGAAGCTGCCTTCGTACCAGCGCACTTGCGAGTCGCCTTCAAACGCCAGGATGTGCGTGGCCACGCGGTCGAGGAACCAGCGATCGTGGCTGACGACCACCGCACAACCACCGAATTCTTCCAACGCCTCTTCCAGCGCCCGCAGTGTGTTCACATCCAGGTCATTGGTCGGCTCGTCGAGCAGGATCACATTCGCTTCGGATTTCAACATCTTCGCCAGGTGCACGCGGTTACGTTCGCCGCCGGACAGCGCGCCCACTTTCTTCTGCTGATCTGATCCCAGGAAGTTGAAGCCCGCCACATACGCACGCGAGTTCATTTTGCGCGTCCCCAGCGTCAACGTCTCTTCGCCGCCGGAAATTTCCTCCCACGCGTTCTTGTCGGCATCCAGCGTCTCGCGGCTCTGATCAACATAGCCCAATTTCACCGTCTCGCCGATTTTGAACGTGCCGCTATCCGGCTGCGCTGTGCCAATGATCAGCTTCAACAAGGTCGTCTTACCCGCCCCATTCGGCCCAATGACGCCGACGATGCCGCCGGGCGGCAGTGAAAAGTCAAGATTCTCAAAGAGCACGTGATCGCCAAAAGCTTTGCTCACGCTCTTGGCCTCGATGACCACCTCACCCAGCCGCGGGCCGGGCGGGATGTAGATTTGCATCTGGTCGCGGTATTGCTCGGCTTCCTGCCCCAGCAATTTTTCGTAGGCGGTGATGCGCGCCTTGCCCTTGGCCTGCCGCGCCTTGGGCGACATGTGAATCCATTCGAGCTCGCGCTCCAACGTCTTCTGCCGCTTGGCGTCGGCCTTCTCTTCCAGATCAAGCCGCTGCTTCTTTTGCTCCAGCCACGACGAATAGTTGCCCTTCCACGGGATGCCGTAGCCGCGATCGAGCTCCAGGATCCAGCCCGCCACGTTGTCCAGAAAATATCGATCGTGCGTCACGGCGATGACGGTGCCCTGGTACTGTTGCAAATGTTTCTCCAACCACTGCACCGACTCCGCATCAAGATGATTCGTCGGCTCATCGAGCAGCAGGATGTCCGGCTCGGTGAGCAGCAGGCGGCACAAAGCCACGCGGCGACGCTCACCACCCGACAGGACGGAGATCGCTGTCTCGGGTGACGGGCAGCGCAGCGCATCCATCGCTAATTCCAGACGATTGTCCAGCGTCCACGCCTCGTGCTTGTCGAGGTAGTCTTGCAGACGCCCCTGTTCCTCGAGCAGGGCATCGTAATCGGCGTCCGGTTCACCGAACTTGGCGCTGACTTCATCAAATTGCTTCAGGGCATCCACGATCGGCTGTACCGCTTCCTCGACGACTTCCCTGACGGTCTTCGTTGCGTCGAGCTGCGGCTCTTGTTCCAGCAAGCCACGCGTGTAACCTTTGCTCAACATCGTCTCGCCCAGATAGTCCTCGTCGGCACCCGCCATGATCCTGAGCAGCGTGCTCTTGCCCGCACCGTTGAGGCCCAGCACGCCGATCTTCGCTCCATAGTAAAAGCCCAGCGAGATATCGCGCAGCACCTGCTTGTTCGGCGGATGAATCTTGCCCACCCGCACCATCGAATAGATCACTTGCTCGCTCATGAAAACTCCATAGAAAATTATTGCGCCAGGGTCAAACTCAAGCGCTGCGCCAGAGGTATGATCTGTTGATCGATGAGATCAGCCAGATCCCGATCGGGATGAGCTAACACCTCGACACCAATGCTTAACAACGTATTCACCAAGCGATCTTCCAGGATACCCCAGAGGCGGAACGCCGGATAGGAGCGGCCAGTCTTGATCGCTTGCGCCATGACGTTTCGCATGGGATCAGGTATAAACTCAGCCGAATCCAGCATCGCCGTGAGCGGCGGTAAGGTCGCCATCGCTCGGTTGGCTTGCGCGAGCACGGCTTCCGACATCAAGAAGCGCACCAATTCCACCGCGGCTCGCTCGTGACGCGTATGCTGCCAGATCACCAGATTCGAGCCGCCGACAAAACAGGGAGCTGGCAGTGCAGCCGTGCCCCAATTCGCAGAGACTTCGGGCGCCAACGCCGAAGCGGATTGCGCCAGCATGATCGTGCCAAACGCAATGGCCGACTTCCCTTGATGGAACAGGGCAGCGCCCTCTTTGGTCTGCATCCACTGGCGGCCCTCCGGTGAAAGGTGGCGCAGCAGGCCAAAGTATGCCCGGATGGCGCTCAACGCCTCAAAGCGATCGAATAAAACCCGTTTGCCATTCGGGCTGCAAAAATCACCGCCGCGTCCCCACACCCATGAAGCTAAAGCATGCAGCGTGCCGTAGTGATCGGAGGAGAGCGGCAGTTCTACCGGCACCGGCACACCGATCGTTTTCAACCGCGCCGCAGTTTGATCGATCTGCGCATGCGATTCAAATGCCGTCGCTTCATCGACCCCGGCCTGCCAGAGCAAATCCTTACGGTAGTGGATGACATACGTTTCGGCGTGCCACGGAATGGCCCGGATCGTGTCGTCGCCTTCGATATGGACCGTTTTCCAGGATGCCGCAGCAAAGTCCTGCGGTCTGCCAATCTTGGCCAGCTCGGACGCCGTGAAAGAGCGCAAAGCATTCATCGCGATCAGCTCGGTGACCCACGTGGAACCGATCTCGGAGACATCGGGGCCTTGGCCGCGCAAGCCCACACGGTCGAGTTCGGCGCGCGCCGACAACCAGTCGAAGACACGCAGTTTCACACGAACATGCGCCTGTGTCTCAAACTGTTTCAGCAGCGCCGTCAGGACCTCGGTCGTTTGCGGCGTATGCTGCTGCACGGAGAGTTCGATTTCATCCATGGGACCACCTACTCGATAATGACGCCTTCGTGGGGGCGCAAAGTGATATCACCCAGGGACACCGTCGCTTCACGATCCAAATAAGTTGATAGCACGATCTGGCCGCGCCCGCTGGCCGCGATCATCACCTGCCGTGGTTCCGCCGCAAAATTGAGGGCGATGATCCGTCGTTCTCCGTCGGCTTCCCGCCGGTACACAAAACAATCGGGCGCAGCGCTGTCGATGGGTTGGTAACGGCCGCCCAGCAAGGCCGGCTGCTGTCGCCGGTACCACAACAAGCGCCGATAGAGGCTCAACATCGATCGTGCATCTTGCCGTTGTGCCGCAACATTGCGCGCCTGATAATCAGGCGATACCGGCAGCCACGGTTCGACCGTGGAAAAACCGGCATAGCGTTGATCATTCCACTGCATGGGCGTCCGCGTGACATCGCGCGTGCGCTGCGCTCCCAGGTTCCGGCCCTGCGGATCTTGAATTTTCTCCGGTGGAATGTTCCCATTTTCCAGGCCAAGCTCGTCGCCGTAATAGAGCGTCGGCGTGCCGCGCAGCGTGAGCAGCAGCATGGCGGCCAGGCGCGCCTGGGCCTGGCCACCCAAGCGGGACGCGAGGCGCGGCTGGTCGTGATTGCCCAACACGTAATTGGGCCAGGCAAAGGACGGCAGCGCGCCTTCCAGATCGTCGACCGCCTGGCGGATGGCCCCGGCTTGCCACGGCTGCCAGATCAAGCGAAAGTTGAACGGCAATTGCAGTTCATCACCCTGTTCGCCATAGTAGCGCACCCAGCGTGGCAGTTCACCCCACAATTCACCGATACCGCAGCGATCGTCGAATTCATCCAAGACGCCACGAATCTCGCGGATCACGGCATGGACTTCGTCTTGATCCAGGTTGTAGACCTGCTGCAAGCGGCTGAAGAGATCATTGGGCGGTAGATTCGGATCAACGTCAGGGTTGAGCGGGTTATCGCGCAGCTCGGCATCTTTGATGATCAACCCAATCACATCCATGCGGAACCCATCGACGCCGCGGTTAAGCCAGAAACGCAGGGTATCCAGCATCGCCGCGCGCAGTTCAGGCTTGCGCCAGTTAAGCTCCGGTTGCTCCTGCGCGAATTGATGCAGGTAGTATTGCCCGGTGGTTTTATCCAGCGTCCAGGCGGGACCCCCGAAGAAACTGCCCCAGTTATTGGGTAGCGATCCGTCGGATTTGGGATCACGCCAGATGTACCAATCACGTAGGGGGTCAGTCCGGCTGCGCCGCGAGGCGACGAACCACGGATGCTGATCGGAGGTGTGATTGGGCACCCAATCGATAATGAGCTTGATCCCGCGCCGATGGGCTTCGGCCACCAACCGATCGAACGTCGCCAGATTGCCGAAAAGGGGACTGACCGCGCAATAGTCGGCGACATCGTAACCAAAATCGGCCATGGGCGACGGATAGAACGGGCTGATCCAGATCGCATCAACGCCGAGCGAGTTGGCAGTGCCGTCGTTCAAATAATCCAAATTCTCGATGATGCCCTGCAGATCGCCGACGCCATCGCCGTTCGTGTCTTTGAAGCTGCGCGGATAGATTTGATACACGACCGCGCGCTGCCACCATTTCAAGGGAGAATTGTTAGTCATGGAATATCCGCCAAGTGATGAGTAACGAGTGAAATCTATAACTCCGGCAAGGGAACATTCACTCTTCACTCTTTACTTCTCAAAATGACTCAACACCTCCACGCCCTGCTCCTGCACCAGCACCATATCCTCAATGCGCACACCGCCCCACCCCGGCAGATAGATCCCCGGCTCGACGGTCAACAGGGAGTTCGTCGGCAGTCGTTCATCTTCGACGGTAAAGGAGGCGCGCGGCTGCTCGTGCACGGCGAGACCCACGCCATGCCCCAGGCCGTGCCCGAAATAATCGCCGTACCCCGCCGCAACAATCACATCGCGCGCGAAAGCATCGGCCTCCCGGCCCGTCTGCCCCGCCTTGATCTGGCCGATGGCGTTCAGCTGCGCTTTCAACACGATGCCGTAGATCTCGCGGAATTTCGCGTCGGGTTCACCGAGGACGATCGTGCGTGTGAGATCCGAGCGGTAGCCGTCGATCGCCGCGCCCCAATCGATGGTAATCGGTTCATTGGCTTGAATCACCCGCTCGCTCGGATGGTGATGCGGCAAGGCCGCATTAGGCCCCGCTGCGACGATCGTATCGAAGCTCAGCGCGTCGGCGCCGTGCGAACGCAGATACACTTCCAGGTCCCAGGCGGCCTGTTTCTCCGTCATGCCCGGCTTGAGCAGCGTGAGCAAATAACGCAGGCCCTCCTCCGCCAGATCGATCGTCTTTTGCGTCAACGCCAATTCGTCAGCATCCTTCACGGCCCGCACATTCTCGATGAGGCCGTTCACGCCCACCCACTCGACGTCAGGCACGACCTTCTGCATTTGCTCATACTGAGCCAGGGTGACGGTGAAGCTTTCGATACCCACCCGGGCAGGCTTTCCACCTGCCGCGATGAGACCAGGCAAGAAGTCCTTATAACCGCCGGCGGCCTGATGCAGTGTGAAGTCCGGCGCCTGTCTAGCCCCTTGCTCCCAATAACGAAAATCGGTGGAGAGGATCGCTTGCGTCGGCGTGATGAGCAGCATCCCGGCGCTGCCCGTAAACCCCGACAGATAACGGCGATTCTCCGCCTGCATGACCAGCAACGCGGGCAGATTCTTCTCTTCCAGCAAACGGCGTACTTCGGTCAGACGATGCTGAATATGAGTCACAGTTCTTTCTCCACGAATTGACACGAATCTGCACGAATGATTTGGGCGGCCTTACGCAAAAACACGGATGCAGTCTGCACATCCGTGTCCGGCGCACCCATCATCAGTACTTCACGGCTGAATCTGCACGTGTGGGTAATCACGAATCCGCCCATCTAATGTCACCAAAGGCACACCTAGAACTCGCGCCGTTGCGACAATTAGCTGATCAGCCGGGTCGCGATGAAAAGCATCAGGCAAGCGGGCATCTTCATGCACCCACCAAACCCAGACGTGCGTATCGAGAATGATCATTGCTCGGCATCCCACTGGTCTTCATCAACTGGTTCGAATGGATGCACATACGTCACAGGCGTACCGCGCAGCGGATACAGGTTGCCCGTGCGTGGGGCTGCGGACTGACCAAGCACGATAACTTCCACAGGTGCGCCCGCCTGCCAGGGAAGACCGCTCAGTTGCAAGGTACCGTCTTGTTTGGGGACAGTTTCAACGCGATAAGCGTCCATTTCAACTTACCTCCTTGCGAACCTACATCTATTATACATCGTACCCTGGAGCCACGTCAGTCAACACGGATGGCGTTGCCCGCCAACAAAATCCGCATCGGTATTCATAGGCTATACCCTTTCACAAGAAAAACTCACGAACCCTGCGTGAAGATTCGTGAGATTAATGACGCCCGCTATACCGTTACCAGCTGCGCTTCCGGCAAATCGCTCATGGAGTACTCATTCTCACACTTGATGCACTTGACCGTGTCTTTGCCTTTCAGTGTCAACAGTCCGGCGCAATTCGGGCACGCCTGCGGGATGGGCCGGTTCCAACTGGTAAAGTCGCACGACTCCGGATCACCGTTCTTGTAATTCGAACAGCCATAAAAGAGGCGACCCCGCTTGGTCTTCTTCTCCACGATGTCGCCCGTGCTGCACTGCGGGCAGCTGACGCCCACCTTCACCAAAAACGGCGCGGTGTAGCGGCAGTTCGGGAAATCGCTGCACCCGATGAACTTGCCGTAGCGCCCGTAGCGGATCAGCAACGGCTTGCCACACGTCGGGCATGGCTCGCCGAACTGCTCTACCATGTCCACCTTCTCGATGTTCGCGTCCGCGTGCTCGACGTCCTTCTGGAATGGCTCGTAGAATTCACGAATGACGGGCACCCATTCCTTGTTCCCGGCGGCAATCTCATCGAGTTCTTCTTCCATGCGGGCCGTGAAACTCACATTGACCACGTCGCCGAAATACTCGACGAGCATGTCGTTCACGGTAAACCCGATCTCCGTCGGACACAGCCGCTTATCGAGCTTCTCCACGTAGCCGCGCTTGTCAATCACGCTGAGGATCGACGCATAGGTGCTGGGCCGCCCGATGCCGTATTCTTCCAACGCCTTCACCAGTGAGGCCTCGGAGTAACGCGGCGGCGGCTCGGTGAAGTGTTGCGCGGGCAACAGTTTGATCAGGTCCAGCACTTCCTGCGCCGTCAAGGGCGGCACGCGCACATTCTCTTCATCGCTCTTGGCGTCTTCTTCCTGCGCTTCTTCGTACACCGCCAGATAGCCCGCAAACTTCAACGTCGATCCGGTCGCGCGGAATAAATAGGGATACACCGCCGTACCGTTCTGTGTCACCAGCTGCGCGATGGCGTTGGCTTCGCCCGCCGCGATATCCACCGACACCGTATCATACACGGCCGGATTCATCTGCGAGGCGACAAAGCGCTTCCAGATCAGATCGTACAACTTGAACTCGGCCGGATCCAGATACTGCTTGATCGATTCCGGCGTGCGTTGTACCGAGGTGGGCCGGATCGCTTCGTGCGCTTCCTGTGCATTCTTCGATCGCGTCTTGTACTGGGGCGGTTCTTCCGGTAAAAACTCCGGTCCAAAACGCTCGGCAATGTACGAGCGGGCTTCGCGCTGCGCGCTTTCGGCCACATTGGTCGAGTCAGTGCGCATGTACGTAATCAACCCGATCGAGCCTTCTTCGCCGAGCGGCTTGCCTTCATACAGCGCCTGGGCCAGGCCCATCGTGCGCCGGGCAGCATAACCTAGCTTACGGCTGGATTCTTGTTGCAGTGTGCTCGTCGTGAACGGCGCGCTCGGTCGGCGGCGGCGTTCGCTGATCTTCACATTGGCCACTTGATACGCCGCCTGCTCCAACTCCGTCACGATGGCCTGCGTATCCGCTTCGTTCTTCAGATCGACGTCCTGCCCCTTGATTTTAATCAGCTTCGCCAGGAAGGTCGATCGCTTGGAATGATGCTTGGCATGCTTGGCCAGTTCGGCGTGAATCGACCAATACTCTACCGGCACAAACGCCTGAATCTCGCGTTCACGCTCGACGATCAAGCGCAGCGCCACGCTCTGCACCCGGCCGGCGCTTAAGCGTCCGCGAATCTTGCGCCACAACAACGGACTGAGTTGGTAGCCCACCAGGCGATCGAGAATGCGGCGCGCCTGCTGCGCATCCACGAGCTGCATATCGATATCGCGCGGCTGGGCAAAGGCTTCGCCGATAGCATCCGGCGTGATTTCATGGAAGACCACCCGCTGCGTACGCGCTCGATCGATCCCGGCGGCTTCCATGAGATGCCACGCAATCGCTTCACCTTCGCGATCAGGGTCGGTGGCGAGGTAGATCGACTCCGCGCGGCCAGCCAACGCAATGAGTTCTTTAACCACTTCCTTCTTTTCATTCGGCACGCGGTACTTCGGCGTGAAGTCGTGCTCCACATCCACCGACAACGTCGAACGCAATAGATCACGCACGTGGCCGACGGACGCCTTGACCGTATAGCCCTTGCCCAAAAAGCGGCCGACCGTGCGCGCCTTCGTCGGCGACTCGACGATGACCAGCTTGCCGATGCGCGGACCAGCGTTCTGCTTGCCATTCTTCCGGCTATTCTTCTTGCGCGGCGCGCGCGCGATCACTTCTGGTTTAGGCAGACCTTCATGCGCCGGCGTCGCACCCATGCGATACAACGTCGTACCGCACTCCGGACACTTGCCGCGCGTGCCAGGGGTGCCCGCCGCCGTATACTCGGCCTGTGCCTCCAGCATTTCCCGTTTGGTCTTACACTTTACACAATAGGCTTCCATCACTCACCATTCATAACGAGTAACCAGCAAACTGCGGTACGCATCACCCATTACTCATTATCCTCTTATAAGTATTGTGTCCGGTCAGACTGCTTCAGCGCATCCACGATCTTCTTCACATCCTGCGCGCGATCCTTGGGACACACCAGCACCGCATCGCCTGTATCAATCACGATCATATCGTGCAACCCGATCGTCGCCACCAGCCGATCGCGCCCCAAGACCAGCGTGTTACTGGTATCGACACCCACATGCTCCGCCCGGCGGATGACGTTGCCATATTCGTCGTTATCCAGAATCTCCAGCAACGTCGCCCACGAGCCGACGTCGTTCCAGCCAAACTCCGCCGGGATCACCGCAACATCGCGAGCCTTCTCCATCACACCATAATCGACCGTCTGTGTCTTCACGGTTTGCCACACGTTACGCAGCACCCGGTCGTAATCGGGCGTGTCCAGCGCGGCCTCGATCGTCATCAGCTGCGCATAGAATTCCGGCATCGTGCGCGACAGTTCGTCCAGGAAGCGTGACGCCTTCCAGACGAACATGCCGCTGTTCCAGCTATGCCGGCCGCTGGTGACGAAATGCTTGGCCGTCACCAGATCAGGCTTCTCGCGGAACGCGACGACCTGATACGCCGTGAACCCATTGGCATTTATCAGGAAGCGCCCGCGCTCAACGTAGCCGTAGCCTGTCGAAGGGAAGCTCGGCGTGATGCCCAGCGTCACCAGACGATCCTGCGCCGCCACCTGCCCGGCGGCCTTCAACACTTCGCGAAAGCCCTCGGCGTCGCCGATAAAATGATCGGCGGTGAGCACCGCCATGATCGCTTCCGGATCGCGCCGGCGCAGGGCGATCGCGCTCAAGGCAATCGCCGGGGCCGTACCACGACCGGCCGGCTCAATCACGAAGTTCCGATCGGGGATGCCGGTCTCCTCGGCCTTCAATAAACCTACCTGCTCTTCGCCCACGACGACAAAAATATCTTCCGGCGTCAGCAATGGATTCAGTCGCTCAACCGCCATCGCGAACATCGAGTGCTCGCCCAGCAGTGGCAGCACTTGTTTGGGCGACTTCTGCCGCGACAACGGCCACAACCGTGACCCGATACCGCCCGCCATAATGAGTGCGTAAAAGTGATTGGACATGCCTGAGTTCTCCACCCGACCGCAGACCCTGGACCAGAGACGATCAACGCTGGTCTATTCGTTCATGCTCCGTCGTCATTCAACCGTGTAATCCACGCGTGCTTCCCAGGCCACCACATACCGCATCCCGGCCACCTGCCGCACGCTGCCTTTCAACTCCATCAACGCCAGGGTGCTGCTCACTTGTGAAACCGGCAGGCCGCTCTCCCGCACCAGGTAATCAATGTGCGCCGGATCGTTGGACAATAGCCCGAACAGCTGCGCTTCGGTGGGATCTTCGGGAATCACCGCGCGCGCTTCCGAATGCGCCGTCACCATCTTCAAGTTCAGCGCCTCCAGGATATCCTGGGCTGAAGTCACCAGCGTCGCGCCTTCCTTCAACAGATAGTTCGTGCCGTGGCTGGTCTTGGCGAAGATGTTACCCGGCACGGCAAAGACCTCACGGCCCTGCTCCAACGCTCGATCGGAGGTGATCAAGGCGCCGCTCGTTTCGGCGGCCTCCACCACAATCGTCCCCAGTGACAAACCGCTGATGATGCGATTGCGCGCCGGGAAATTGCCACCCTCCGGCGGCGAGCCGCAGGGCGCTTCCGTCAACAGCGCCCCGTGCTCCAACATGCGTGCCGCCAACTTCGCGTGCTCAGGCGGATACACTTGATCGATGCCGCAGGCCAGCACGCCCAGGGTGCGCCCGCCTGCCTTCAAGGCCGCCTCGTGCGCACAGGCATCAATCCCACGGGCTAAACCGCTGACGATGGTGATTCCGTTACGCACCAGATCGGCGGCCAGGGTTTCAGCGACTTGCCGCCCATACGCACTAGCGCGGCGCGTCCCGACAATGGCTACCGTCCATTCGCGATCCGCCGGGTTCAACTCGCCCTTGATGTATAACACGACGGCGCGTCGGGGAGATTCTTCAGCAGCGGCGGATAAGCGGGATCGTCCCAGATTACAATCTGTGCGCCGGTCTGCTGCACCCGATCGATTTCCTGATCGAGATCGAGCGTCTTGCGCGCAGCGAGCAAATTCTCGATCGCACGACGATCCAGTCCGGCCTCGCGCAGCTCAGGCACTTCGGCGCTCCAGGCCGTTTCCAGATCGCCAAAGTGATCGAGCAGTGCGCGGACCTTAGCCGGTCCTATACCATAGACACGGTTGAAGCCTACCCAATAACGCACATCGCGCATGTTTCAGCCTCGTACAAGGGCGTGACTATATAGGAAACAAACGAAATCGTCAAGCAAAGAAGCCAAGAGGCTTCGTGTTCGCTACAAAATCACTGCGCAACTGGGCAACGTATAACACGGCCAGATAGGGTTTCTCGATGACGCCGCCGTGTTGGGCGATGACCTCACTTACACCTTCAAACAACCTTTTTCGTTCCTCTTCCGAGAGGCGCAGATGATCAGAATACGTACCCAACAAACCCACATACTGCCGTGCCGTGCACTCGACCGACCACGGAAACCTTTTTACGCAGACGCTGCCGAAGAGACCGCTCTCCCAAATATCCGCTTCGCGCTGCTGGATGAGCTCTTCACCTGAACCCGATCGAGCGGCCAACTCAGGCGCGCATGCTTCATAAACCTTGTGTAAGTCCAGGAAGATCGCGTCTGTCGGATCAGGTGACATGTTCCAAAACAAGGCCAACTGTCCGCTCGTTTTAAGCGCTCGCGCAGCCTTGGCATAGCCGATCGTTTTTGGGATCCAATGAAAGGCCTGCGCAGACATCACCAGATCGAACTCGCCCGGGCGTTCGTGCCACTGCTCAAAGGTGACTGTCTCGAATTCAACGCGCGGACAATTCTTGAGCAGCCGGGCCGCAACTGAGACAAGATTCCGCCCTGGCTCGACGCAGCTGATCGAAAAGCCGCGCCGGACCAACAATAAGGTCGCTTTGCCGGTGCCACTGCCGATCTCCAGAATTTTACTATCGATCTGGATGCCCGTCAGTGTGATCAGCGCGTCGATGAGTTCTTCAGGATAAGTGGGCCGGCAAGTGTCGTAAAGCTCAGCAACGTCATAAAACCTTCTACTCTCGGCCTGCCAGTCAATCGTGGTGTGAGGGGCGTTGGTCATGGGTGTGCTTTATTCAGCAATTTACAACCCCGGCAATAGATCCACCGTCATGATGCCCGCTTCGACGTCAATCCCTTTGATGACTTCCACGCGCGCGGGCAGCAGTCTCTCGCCCTGTGGACCCTGCACCACATACACATCATTTGCGCCCGTCACCAGGATTTCGGTAACTTCACCCAACTCTTCCCCCTTAATCGTCCGCACTTTCAGGCCGATGACTTCGCGCGCGTAAAACTCGCCTTCCTGTCGCGGACGCTGCGCCACTTCGATGAAGAGCTCTTGACCGTGCAGCGCTTCGGCGTCCTCGCGCGATTCGACGCCCGTCAGATGCAGCAGCCAGTTGCCTTGATACGGGCGAAAGCTCTTGACCTCGTAACGCTTCTGCTGTGGGCCAACGAACACAAACCGATAGCCCTGAAAATCTTCAGGCCGATCGGTAAACGGCGCGATCTTCAAATCGCCACGGATGCCCCACGCCCGCAGCACGCGCCCCACCATGAAAAAGCGTGGCTCAGGCGCAATTTTGCCGCCTGAGCCGCGAACCTTATGCTTCACTCTTCATCACCTGTAACACGCCACAGCTGACACATGCGCTGCAGTGCCGCGCATGTCACGTGCTCTGCTTTACGCTGCACGCCACTAATCAATATCCAACGTCACGCGCAGGTTGTCTTTGGCCGCCATCGCCCGGAGCAACGATCGCAGCGCGTTCGCCACCTTGCCGCCCTTGCCGATGACGCGACCCATGTCATCAGCCGCAACGTGCAGCTGTAGCGCCACATCCCCGCCCCGCCGTGTTTCGGCGACCGTCACCTCTTCAGGATGATCGACCAGGCCCTTGACGATGTACTCAACGAGTTCTTTCATGTTGCGCCCTTCTTTAATTATAGATGCGCAAACGGAACACGCACCACGCACTAGGTAGCACGTTCGACGCAGCGCGTGTTCTGCTCAGGTTGGGATGAACCGACGATCTACTTCTTCTTCTGCCCGGTCTTCAAGTTCTTCTTGCTCTTCAACGCGGTGGCCTCAGGGTTGGTGCGGCGCGGCGTATTGGCGCGCGCTGTTTCCGCTGAGGTCTGCGCCTCGGCTAACACAGCCTGCAAGTCTTCGCCCTTTTGCACGCGTTCGAAGCGGCCCATGGTCCCCTGCTTCGTCAGCAGTTGCGCCACCGAATCGGTGGGCCGGGCGCCGTTTTTCAGCCAGTGATAGAGGCGCTCTTCGTTGACTTCCACGGTCTCCGGCTGGGTGCGCGGATTGTAGCGCCCCACGATCTCCAAAAAGCGGCCGTCGCGCGGCCATTCATTCTCGGCAATGACCAGGCGATACTGCGGCTGCTTCTTCAATCCCACGCGGCGTAAACGAATTCGTAACACAGTGATACTCCTTAAAATTGAGAATTGAAAGCTGGATAGTTGATGTCGGAGAAGAGAGGGTGAGGTGATAGGTACCCCAACGCCAACTTCGAACTTCCAATTTCCTTACGAGATTAAGTCATTGCGAGGAGGCCGGAAGCCGATGCGGCAATCGCGTTCCTCAATGAAAAGATTGCTGCGCCGGACAGGGCGTGACGCGGCTCGCAATGACGTTTGACGACTAGAACTTTCCTTTGAGCATATTGGCCAATCCGCGCCCTTTGTTGCCCTGCATCATCTTCATCATTTTCTGCATTTCGCGGAACTGGCGCAGGAGTTGATTCACCTCCTGCACGGTGGTACCGCTGCCCCGCGCGATGCGGCGCTTGCGGCCGCCGCCAATGATATCGGGCCGTTGTCGCTCGGTGGTCGTCATCGAGTGGATGATGGCCTCGATCTGCTTCAGCGACTTCTCGGCTTCGTTCGCATCGATCTGCTGCTTCATGTTGCCCAGGCCGGGGATCATATCCAGCAGACCGCTGATGGGCCCCATCTTCTTGACCTGCTTCAATTGCTGCAGGAAATCTTCCATGTCAAAGCGCGCTTCCATCATCTTCTGCGCGGCTTTGGCAGCCTCTTCCTGATCGAACGTTTCCTGCGCCTTCTCGATCAGCGTGAGCATGTCACCCATGCCCAGAATGCGCGTCGCCAACCGATCGGGATGGAAGACTTCCAGCGCGTCGGTTTTTTCGCCGACGCCCATGAACTTGATCGGCACCCCGGTGACCGCGCGGACGCTGATCGCCGCGCCGCCGCGTGCATCCCCATCGACCTTGGTCAGGATCAACCCGGTGATGCCCACGCGCCGATGGAACTCTTCCGCCGTACGGACCGCGTCCTGCCCCGTCATCGCATCGACCACGAGCAGGATTTCGCGCGGCTGCGCGATCTGTTTGATGGCTTCCAACTCTGCCATCATCTGCTCGTCAATCGCCAGGCGGCCCGCCGTATCCAGCACCACGGCAGAATACGATTCGGCTTTGGCCTGCTTCAGCGCATTCGTCACGATGGCAGGTGGCGTCGCCTTCACGCCTTCGCTATACACGGGCACAGTGAGCTGCTTGCCCAATGTCTCCAGCTGCGTGACCGCTGCCGGCCGATAGGTATCGGCCGCGACCAACATGGGCCGGTTGCCCGAACTGCGCAACCGCACCGCCAATTTCGCGGCGGTCGTCGTCTTGCCTGAACCTTGCAGACCGACCAGCATCACGACATGCGGTGTCGATCCGGATAGATCGAGCGGGGCTGCCGTGCCGAGCGTGGTCAGTAATTCCTCGTGAACGATCTTGATGACCTGCTGCGCGGGGTTGAGCGCCTCGCTAACCTCGGCCCCCACCGCCCGCACCCGCACGCGCGCGATGAACTCCTTCACGACCTTGAAGTGGACGTCGGCTTCCAGCAGCGCCAACCGCACTTCACGCAGCGCCTCGTCGACGTCGGCTTCGCTCAACTTGCCACGCTTGGAGAGCTTCTTAAAGACTTCCTGGAGTTTGCCGGTCAGATTATCAAACATGGCTTTTCCCGGTAAAGCGACGCTAGATTGTATATGACTCTGTATAAAAGTCAATCCCCGCTCTGCGACGTCTACCTCAACCCCATCAAGCGGCAAAGCGCAACGAATTATAGCACGTCCCCCTCTCACCGTCACCTGCACTTGGAGCAATTCCAAACATAACCGCTTGTCGTCAAAAGTAGGGCTTTTTAAGCCTTCAATCACGCTGCCACTGCCAACGTACAAAGGCCCAAGCGATCCCCATGGCGGTTTCTTGCATGTCTCCGTGCACTGGCGACCTGAATCCAACACGCTCGATACGGACAGGCTGGGGCAAAAGATATCGATCGCTTCGGACTTGCCGACTGAGCCAGACGCGCCAGGCGTGTGCGGAAGTGGCAAGGCTGATCAAGTATGAAAGTTCATCAGCCAGCGCCAAATCAATGTTACCCACGGCTCGGCGATTAGCATCGTCGCCGAGCCGCTAGATTGAGAATCGGTTAATCAGGGACTGATCAGCACTTACTCCGCGGTGTGGGACCGCACGCGACATCGAGCCGCGATGACCATCCCGTACAGCCCCAGCAGCATGCCCATCAACCAGGGAACCCAATTCATGGCGGTTGGTGCTTGATCCTTTCCAGCCACCTTCTCCAACCGATCGAGCCGCGTCTGTAAATCCGCATTCTGCTTTTCCAGTGCCGAAATGCGTATATCGCGATCTTGTACTTCGGCATACAGACCTTGAATCGCCGCCAGCGCCACACCATCCGCATCCACCGTGCTGATGTGCGTCGCATCGCTGCCCAAGCTAAAGGCGGTGTACCAATCCTGTGCCATCGGGCCAAGATGTTGCGCAGAGTTATTCTCGGCTTTGTAGTTCCATTGCGACAAGGGCAGCTGTGCCACCTTAGCCAGGATCGCCCGACCGTCCACCGGCGTGAAGTTTTCCTTCAAGTTGCGATCGGAACTATTGGTCCACGCGCCGCCGATGGTGAGGTGTGCCCCGGTCGAAGTGTCGATCAGGCGGGTGCCTGAATAGAAATTGATCCAACCACCGGAGTTGATATCCATCAACACGCCACCATCAGCCCGAATCTTGAATTGATTGTCGCGTTGCGAAATGTAATTGTTGCTGGAAGAATTATCGGCCCAGACAAAGGCGCCTTGATGCGCCGCAACGGCGTGACTTCCGGCAGCGAAACTGCCTGAGAAGCGAGCCTGATTATAGCTCCCCCCAGGTACGGTAGCCCCCGTCCCACTGGCCGAGTTCATATAGCCACCTCCAACCGTGGCGTAGTTCACTGTGGCTGAATTATCGAAACCACCGCCAATCACCGCATAGCCTCCACTGGCCGTATTGGTTTGACCACCGCCAACTACTGTGTAGATCCCAAGCGCCTCATTGTAATGACCGCCTCCAACCGTGGCATAGGTTGCATCCGCCAGGTTGTTAGCACCGCCGTTGGTCGTGGCCGCAGCGGCACTGGCCGTGTTGTCATTGCCGCCACCAATCACCGCATAGGGGCCGCTGGCCTCATTGGATTGCCCGCCACCGACAAACGAACTTTCTCCACTGGCTAGGT
>JAUQXC010000330.1 GCA_030834825.1 Thermoflexales bacterium | reverse complement strand
TTTCTTCAGCGGCAGCATCGAAGCTGAGTGAGGCGAATTGCAAGATGCGATCATTTGGCTCAATGGCAAAGTAGTCATTGGCCGCCAAAGCATACTTTACCAATGCCTGATGCGCCACCATCACACCCTTTGGCCTGCCTGTCGAGCCGGATGTATAGATGAGATAGGCCAGATTAGCCGAGTCAATTGTTACAGCGAGCGATTCGGCTCCGTCTTGCGCGCGAGCAATCCAATCATCCTCTGGGCAAATTATGGGTACTTCCGGTACCGAGAGATCTGGTAACAGTTCAGTTTGGGTGAGCAAAACCTTGATTTGAGCGTCCTGCATCATGAATGCTAACCGTGCAGCGGGATAAGCCGGATCGAGCGGAACATAGGCTCCCCCTGCTTTGAGAATACCCAACAGTCCGATGATCATTTCCAAAGAGCGCTTAACGCAGATACCCACTAACACATCAGGACCTATACCTTGCTGCTGCAAGGCATGTGCGAGCCGATCGGACTGGCGATTGAGCTCTCGATAAGTGAGCAGCTGATCTTCACAGCTAAGGGCGATCGCGTCGGGAGTGCAATTGACTTGTTTCTCAAAAAGATTCTGGAGGCAGCAATCGTGTGGCATAATCTACCTGTGTGTCGCTGCAGGTTATCAGCAACTGATGTTGTTCTGCCGCGATCAATTGGGACAATGGTTGCTGTGGGTGGGCGACAATGCCTTCTAGGCAGGTCAGAAAATATTCTCATCTTTGAAGATGCCATCCGTCACGACATAGTTCTCTTGTAAATAGAGATAGTCGTTGTCGATCAGAACACGTCTCACTTCCACTTCCTCACCCTTCGCGTCAAGTTGCTTTTCCCGGCGAGCAGGTTCGGCCTGCTCAGACCAGCCGTTGAATTCACGCAGTTCCTTGAGCGAATAGGCCTTGCAATACTTACCCATGATAGCCATGTCTGCTCTCCTTTTTCTCGGGCGCTTGACGCTGCTCTGCTGCCTTACAGCTTCTTGCACAATCTGAATGCTGCAAGTCGATTCCTACCTTCTCGCGTAGGCCAGGCAGTTGTCCTGTAGCTCACGCTGGCCAGCCTGGCGTCAAGCTGCTGAGCGGTTTCCGGCCGACGAGCCAGTGGGAGGCCTGCGCCGCGCGACTGCGACGACCTAGTCGCTAGCCATGTCTTCTTGTTCTTTTCCATACATTCTGTCTCCTTGGGAATTCAATGTTAGACAAAATCCGACAGGCGTGTTCCCGATTAATGAGCGGTCACATCGCCAAGTGGACTAGCCCGTCACGGTCTTGGCGTGATAGCCTGCGGGCGGCGGAATTCGTTGATTGTCTAGCATGAGTAAACGCAGGGTCGGGTGCCCTCGGTTGCCTGGTTGGTGGTTAGCCGATTGAGTTTAACCGAAAGGTGTCTGATCTAGATCGCATTATTTTGCCCGCCGGCCTAGGCTGTGCTGAGCAACCCGCCTCTTAAGCATGCTGCTGCTTCGCTCGTTCAATGACATTTTGGATAGCCTGGGCAACGTCTTTCGGCAGCGGATCTGGTTGGTGCTCAGCTAGTATTACTTTCACGCGTTCAGCGGCTCGTTCACCGAGATCCTGGCTGCCTGCCGTTTGCCACTGCCGATAGTTACTGCGCTCAAATACGGTCGGATACCAATGTTGGCGGAAATGTTTTCGTGTATGCTTCTTATCCAGGAATTGGCCATCCGGGCCAACCTCGTCAATCAAATCAAGGGCGAGAGTTTCAGCATTAATCTCTACCGGGGTGATAAACTGCCTAAGCCAGCCCACGATCTCATCGCAAATGACCAACTGTGCCAGCGAGCCACATAACCCTGATTCGAGGTAGCCCAGATCATGAATCAGATCACTCCCGCACATGGTCTCGGCCATCAAGGTGAGCGCGGCTTCGGCTGCAGCTTGCTGGTCCACCAGCTTCGATTCACTGCATCCCCCCGTGCCGAACGTGGGCAGGCAATAATAATTGCCCAAGGCTTGAATCACCCCCCGCGGATCAGGCGCGCAGTAAGGACTGATCAAGGTTCGCATGTCCAATCCAGCACCTGCCGCACCCGGAACAATGATCGGAGTGCCTTCGCGCTTCAGTTGGGAGAGTACGATGCCGACTAAGACCCCGGCATTGATGAGAGCCATACTACCGGCTGTGGTAATGGGGGTGTTCATCCCGCCGACGGCTACCGGAATATACAGTAAAGGCAATCCCTTACCAGCCAGGAAGAGTAGCTTCTGCAGGGA
>JAUQXC010000329.1 GCA_030834825.1 Thermoflexales bacterium | reverse complement strand
TATCGCCAGGTCAGTGAACAAGCACTACGCCTGGGTGCTTATACTGAAGCCCGCACTGCGCTAAACCGCGCGCTGGAGTTGTGGTCAGAGGCTTCCAACCCTGTTCGTGCCGAGATGCTGCTGGAGGCAGCCCGGCTGCATTTCATTATTGACGAAAGCCAAGCGCAGGCGATCATTGAGGAGGCGATGCGCGTGGCGGAAGTCCTCGGCGACGAAGCCTTGCAAGCTCGTGCGACCCTATTGTCCGGTGAATTGGCGCTGAAGACTGGACGCCATGCTGACGCTCACACTTTTTTAGCACAAGCGTTGGCGCATGCCCAAGTCGCTTTGGATGTGGTTTGCCGGGCCGAGGTGTACCATCAACTTGGCGAGCTGGCCTTGCGAGAAGGGCAAATGCTGGAGGCGCGGGTGCAGTACGAGGCGGAGTTAAATCTAGCACGGCAAATCGGCGATCAAACTCTGGAAGCGGCCGCACTGGAAGGTCTCGGCTTTGCGTTAGGCAATAGCGGCGGTTCACCCGAAGATATTTTACGCTATTTACGCCAGGCCTTGGAGCTGCGCCGCGGTTTGGGCGATCGCTTCAAAGAAGCGCAATCGCTGTAGAATTTGCTCTCGATCACCCAGGCCGCCGGATACCTGGCTGAAGTACTGCTCCTCGGGCAAGAGGCTTTAAGCGTGAATGAGTCCATCGGCTACGCCCGTGGTGCGGCCATTGTCCGTGGCACTCTCGCGCAAGTCGCTACTGTGCTAGGTCGGTTTGTTGAAGCCCGCGCGCTGATCACGACCACGCGCGATTACTTTGCCCAAGTGAATGACCCCGAGGGGATTGGTCTGTATACAGACACACTCGGTCTGATCGAAGAACGCTCCGGCAACCTGGAACGTGCCGAGGCATTATTGCGGGAAGCCGTGACCACGCTGGAAGATCATCAAGCAGAGTTCTATGCCGCGCTGGCGCAAATGGATTTAGGATCGTTGTGCGTCCGGGCTGGACGTTACGCAGAGGCCGAACCATTGCTCACCAAAGCCTGCGCAGTCTTCGCTGCTAATCAAACCCCGTTGGAATACCAGCGCAGTCGAGCCTTGTTGGGTCTGGCGGTTAGCCAGGACGAATTGCGCCAATCTATCGCCGAAGAATGCTGGAACACCTTTCAAACCTCACCGCCAGCGGGAGAGGAGCGGCAATATTATTTATGGGCAGTGTGGCAGTTGTTGGTACGCGCTGGCCGTTCCGCACAGGCAACGGTAGTGCTGCAAGAAGCGTATGCCACCTTGCAGCGACAGGCTCAGCATCTGAGCGACCCGGCTTGGCGCCAGTCCTTTTTTGAGCAAGTGCCACTCAACCAAGAGATTGTCGTTGCACACGACCGCTGGCAACAGGCCGTGCGCCAGACTCCGGCACGTCTGGTTCGCCTCACCACTCCGTTGGGCCGTCCTCTGGCCGAGACCGATTACGTCGAAATCCGCTGGACGGTGAACGCGCCGGAAGACGAAGCCATCAGCGATCTGGCAGAACGCCGTCGCTTTGTCCTGCACCGCTTGTTGGCCGAAGCGACCGCGCAAGGAGCTGCGCCCACCGATGACGATTTGGCACGGGCACTAGGAGTCAGCCGCCGCACCATCTTGCGTGATATGCGAACCCTGGAGCAAGTCGGGGCCAGTCGCGCAACCCGCAAACGAAAACAGTAGCCTGTCACAATTGCCTCCTGCTCTTCCCTAAAAATCCCTCCCCAGCCTGTCACAATTCAACCCTTAGCCAGCTTGGCGAGTGAGAGCCTGTAGATACCGCTTTGCTACACTGTCCCCGTGATTGATCAACGTCGGGTTTTGATCGTACGGGTATGGTGGGAGCATGACCCACAATTGGCGGTGCCGGTCATGCGCGGCTCACTTCAACAGCTGGGGAGCGAGCAGCGACATTACTTTACTTCGCTGAAGGCTCTGTCTGCACTGCTGCAGGCTGCGCTACCACCTGCGCCTGCCAATGGGAGCGATGACTCAGCAATAGCTGTTTCCTGACCCCAAATCTATTCAGCCATCTGGAGGAACCATGCTTCACCGAAAAGGTATGATTTATCTAGTCCTTGTGGGAGTGCTTATCAGTGTGGTCGTGCGGGTGCCGGGGGCCGTGCGTGCCGTTGACAATCGGACCATGACCCCCACCGTCAATGCCACCGCCGCCAATGGGGCCCTCACGCCTATCGTCGATACTGCTACTGGCAACTTTGCCTGGGTGAGCGATCCCTACATCAACGATAATGACGAAATTGTTTTCCTGGGCGCGCAGGCGGGGTGGGAAGGTGTCTATCACTATCAACTGGGAAGTATCACCCGCGTGTTGCAAGTGAGCGATGTCTTGACGAATGTCATTGACATTAATACAGGCTTGCCTATCAATCTCGGCACGGTCGAGGATATTTGGGGCTATAACCTTGATGAGCAGGGCCGTGTATTTGTGCATGTTGCCATCGCCTCCGCCGGGTCTGCGCTGCTGCGTTGGGAGGATGGCACGCTCACTAAAATGAAAGACCCCGACCCCGGTTTCCGCTATTCGTTAGGTGCATTTTCAGCCGATGGCACCTGGCTGATGACGAAAACCGAGTATCTGAGTGAAAGCGAACGCGTCATTATGCGGGCGACGAACGGTGTCACTTCCACGCCCCTGCTCGACATGATCTTGGACAGTGACACCGGCGAACCGTTCGATTGTTACTGGGAAGAGCTACTCTTCACTGAACTGAACCGGGGCCGCCTGGTGTATACCGTTCATGAAACCCGCTACACTGCCACTGACACGGGTGGATGTAGTAATCCGCTGACGATCGATTCACAACTGAAATCGGCCGGCACTCTCTCGGCCACCCTGGTGACGGAACATTATTCCCGAAATATCCATCACGATGAAAGTGGCGCTGAGGTGGCCTACGCCCGGGTTAATGATAGTGGAGATGTCGCTTACCAGCGGTGGGTCTCCATCGGCGACGATTACTATGAACTCTTTCTGCTTCCAGGCGCGGCGCCTCTCTTCACCTTCAATGGCGCTGAATATTTGGCAGGCACCATCGCGGTGAACAACGAACGGCGGGCCGTGATCGCCACCACCACTTCGGGTCATATCGCTGACAGTCTGTGGGTGGCGAGTAGCCTGGGACGTGAGTTGATGCTGGACGGGAATGCACCCTTGTTGGGTCACAACACTTGGTACCTATTCGCTAATGAAGCCCGGGCCAACTCCCGGCTCAATACGGTTTTTCATTATGATTATAGTGATGCTTTGGGGAGTGGGGGTGATGGCATTGCGTTGCTCACTAAAAGTGTTTCCCGTTGGATCAACCCGGCCGGTGGCAGCTGGAGTACCGCTGCCAATTGGCTGCCTGCTGAAGCACCGGGCAACGCCGCCGAAACTCAATTCGATTTGGAAGCGACTTACGAAGTGACGGTGGGGGCACGCCAATCGGGGCGGAGTAGTGTCACAAATGGCCGTGTGAGTTTCCGCCAGGCTGACCTGGATCTGCTTGGTCCGTTGGCGATCGGCAAAGAGGCCACTCTGACGATCCCTGAAGGCCATCTGCGAGTTGGTGAAATCATTGTCGGCGCTCTGCCACCCGATAACGCAGCTCAACCCCAACTAGCCAAGCTTAATATCCTGAATGCGGGAACATGGGTAACCAACACTGGCAGTTTGAAGGTTGGTCATGCTGGCGAGGGCGAAGTCTTCATCAGCAGTGGCACCATGCTGAATGCTGAAGTGCTGATCGGTGCAGGTTCAGCCGGAACGCTAACCGCGGGCGGCCTCAACACCCTGTTCAGCACCGGGAATCTTGCTGTTGGTTATCGCTATACCGGAACCCTCAATATCGAGCGGGATGCCCGCGTCTTTTCAAGCGAGGTGGTGATCGGGCAAGGGATCGCTGTAGAGAACCACTTGGCCACTGTCAATTTGGATGCTTCGAGTAGCACCGTCGATACCTCTTGGACGATCAGCGACACGCTGACTCTGGGCAATCAATTACCGGCCGAGTTGACGATCTCGCATGGTGGCAACCTGGGCGCCCTTGGTTTGATGCAAGCTGGGCTGAAGGCCCACCCAAGTCGGGGCAGCCTTTTCGACGCCCTGCTGACGATTGAGGGTACGGGAACGCTGAGCACTACCCCCAGCGCTTTATATGCTTTTAACGATATGTTGTTGGGCCTGGACAGTGGTGTCCGTGTGAGCGCGTCGATCTTAAAAGGTGGAGTGTTGAACATATCCGGTAATCTTTCAGTGGGTCATGAAACTGGCAGTAACGCGACCATGACGGTAGCCGGTCTTAACTCCAACGGTGCACGCTCCATGATAGATGTGGGTACCGACCTCGGTCCTGAACAGTGTAACATTGGCTTCAAAGGGAACGGTGGCCTGCTGGTGCGCGAAGGCGGGCGGTTGGAGTGCAGCCAGATGCGGATTGGCGTTCTCAGCGATAGCACTGGGTATGTGTTGGTCAGCGGAGAAGAACAAGAAGTCCCGTCTACATTTATCACCCATGGACTGCTGTGCCTTGGCAGTGGTACGGCCTGCGACGATAGCAGTGAAACGAATGTACATGGCACGTTGGAACTTGACGAGTCAGCCCATATCATTATTGGCCGAGGGACTGTCATAGGCAACGGCGGGCGCATCATCGGCCGTGGTGAGATCGCGCCGGGAGCATTGGGACTGGGTGTGTTCGATGGCGGGAGCATTGACCCAGGTATCAGCCAGGGGCTTAATCCGCGGTCGATCGCCTCAATCCCGCATTCTCCCGTGATGACCATTCCGGGTCAGTTGATCATTAGCGGCAGCCTCACCTTCAGCCCAACGGCCAGCCTGGTACTCGACGTCATCGGTAAAAACGGCGGCCAGTATGATCAGCTAGTCATCAACGATTCGACCAGATTGGATGGTCGTCTGGAGTTGCGCTTCGGCAATGGCTTTGCGCCACAGCAGGGTGATGTGTTCCTCTTCATTCAGTCCGCCACTTCCAGTGGCACATTTGGTGAAGTCGCGATCACGGGCTTGGCCCCGGGCTTTGAGTACACGGTCAATGCTGTTGACGGTACCGTCACCTTGACCGCGTTGAACGACGGTGTGCCAACGACGCAAACGGAGCACGTTGTTTATCTGCCGCTGTCCATGCGTTAAGATCGATTCATCGTTCGCTGGAGATTGAAGCTGGATTCAGATCCAATCCCCAGCCTGATGTCCGAGGAGTTACTCGCGAGTGTAAAATCAGTTGCCGAGCTATCAGCCGTCAGCTGAGAAAATAAAAAGGAACCGCTCGACCTCCGTAGAGGTCGAGCGGTGTTCTGCTTCAGGCGCTAGTTAGGATGTCTAGCGCAGGTAGCTCGCGGCTAGACTTTCGGCCCGGCCTGCCTGATCTGTTCGTACATCCCGGCATATTGTGGCTGGCAAACTTCTTTCAGTTTTAAGACTTGCGGCACTCCTGCTGGCGAGAAGAAAGCGAAGGGCTGCGTCAAGCCGGGTTGAAGCGTTTGAGCCAGCACGGGCACGAACGAATCCAAATGGGTATAAAGGGTTTCACCTAAGCGAGTTTCATGTCCTGGCAGCTGGATCGAACAAATTTCAATATCAGCAGGCAGATATGTCGGCTAGGTGCGAAAAAGCGAGGCACCACCTCCCGCATACGGAAAGCAAAACAAGCGAAGACGTGCTTGGGCGCGCAGCGCCCAAGAATTTACAGCGTTCACTACATCAATCCTTGTCCGCACAGATGACACCCGATGAGGGGCGTACTCAATCGTTTGATTGAGTGAGGCTTATCGGATCGAAAGCAGAGACCCTCGGGTTAATTAGCCTGCTCGAGAGGGAATTACTCCCCCAGGATTTCAAGATGGCCTTTGCCCTCGCGTGTAGCAATATCCACATCGGCGATACAACGCACTTTGACGTAGTTGAGGGTCAGATTGCCTACCAGGTGGACATGGCCTGTGGATTGAGTAAAATCAGCATCCTGGAGGTGAGTCAACGTGGGGTCGAGTCGGGATCCTAATTCTGTTCCGCCCTTGGTAGCTGTAAACTTGACCAGCACATAGCCGCGATCGATGGCCTGTTTTAACTCCTCGGCAGAATTGTAGCGTTGGGTAACAACAGGGTGGTCGCCTTCGGCTAAACGTTGCACCAGTTCGTCCATGTTAATCATCCTTTTCGAAGTGAATGTCCTCCACGATAGAGATCAGGCCGATGCATCAACTGGTTCCTTGGCGTCAGCGGCAAACGAAGGAATCTCGAATTTGAGTACTTCCTGGCAGTAGGTGATCCATTCAGGGGTCACCTTGTCGAAAATGATATTTTCGTCCTTGAAGATGCCATCGGTCACCACGTAATTCTCCTGCAGGTAAAGAAAATCGCTGTCCGTCAGTGTCCGTGTCACCCCGACTTCCTTGCCGTCGGCTCCCTTTTGTTTTTCCTTGCGGGCATTGGGGGCCTGCTCGCTCCAGCTGCTGAACCCGCGCAACTGGAGGATCGGATAAGCTTTGCAATATTTGCCCATGCTCGCCATCGTTAGCCTGCCTTCAGATCTTCTGCTTGAGACTGTCGTGCAGCCCCCTCCATTTTCTTCCGGAGGCTGAGCGGTCGCATGTCAGTCCACACTTCTTTGATGTAAGCCAGGCACTCTTCCTTAGATCCAGTCTTGCCCGCGTCCCGCCAGCCGAGTGCGTTCTCCCGCTCCGCCGGCCAAATCGAGTATTGTTCTTCGTGATTTACAACTACCTTGTAAAGGGTGTTGTCTTCCTGTTCTTCCCGATTCATTTTTCCTCCTACGAAATTTAAGGAATGGCTCTCACTTCTCAGAACGACGTGGCCGCCTGTTCGGAAAATCGCTCGTGAAGCATTTTTCTGCTGATAATCTGCCTGTGGGCAGAACAGTGGCCCTAAGATAAAGCACGCGCAAGGTTTTTGCACTCTTGGTAGGCGTTTTGGGCGATCATGACTTGCTGCATTTGATTGCTCCCTTCGATGATCTCCATCACCTTCGCATCACGAAAATACCGTGACACAGGGTAGTCGGGGCCACAGCCGTTTCCGCCGTGAATCTGAACTGCATCACTGGCTACGCGGGAAGCCATGTTTGAAGCAAAATACTTGGCCATCAGTGTCTCAGTCGTCGCGTTGGATTGATGGCTATCATGGGAGTAACCGGCTTGATAACACAGCAGGCGTGCTGCCTTGACTTGCGTCACCATATTGGTGATCATTTCTTGAATGAGCTGGAATGACTGGAGCGGTACTCCGAATTGTTGGCGTTGACGGCTGTAGTGGAGGCTGGCTTCCAGACAAGCCTGCCCAATGCCGACACTACCCCAAGCCACGCTGTACCGGCCCAGGTCTAGGGCGGACAGGGCCACCGCCGCAAAGCCCAAGCCTGGGCTAGCCAGTAAGTTTCCCTTGGGCACGGGACATTTTTCCAGGTGAATCTCAGCCAACATCGAAGCTCGTGTGCCAAGCAGTCCACGCATTGGTTCCACGATCAACCCTGGCGTGTTTCCTTCAACCAGGAAAGCGGCCGGCTGGCCCTCGATCTGCGCAAAGATCAGAAAGAGCCCGGCGATCTGTCCGAAGGAGATCCACTTCTTGTGACCATTTAGGACATATACCTCGCCCTGGCGTTCGGCGCTTGTTTCAAGGTGTTTGGCATCACTCCCTACGTTCGGTTCCGTCAGGGCGAATGCGGTTAGAGTGTCACCGGCAGCGAGTCGGGGCAGCCAATATTCTCTCTGTTGTGAAGTGCCCCAGCGCAGAATGGTATATGAAACCATGCCATGGACGGTCAACAAACTGCGTGTTGACGAGCAGGCCCGTCCAATTTCTTCATTCAACAAGCCAAATGTTATCATATCGAAATCGCGCCCGCCGACCTCGGCGGGTAGGATCGTGGCCAAGTATTTGTGCTCCGCTAGCTTGCAAATCAGCTCAGTGGGCAGACACTCCTCTTGATCGAATCTGTGGGCGAAGGGAAAAATCTCTGTATCGGCGAAGGCTCGAAATTCCGCCTGCGCAGCTTGTTGAGAAGAGGTAAGTTCGATTTTCATGTTAGCGTTTCTGGGCGACTTATATCTCAAGCACAGGCTCAAGACATTCGGAGTTTATGCATACTTATAGAAACCTTGACCGCTCTTGCGCCCACGCAGTCCGGCATCCACCATCTTCTTCAGAAGCGGGCACGGACGATATTTACTATCGTTAAAGCTCTCATATAAGACTTGAATCGAATTAAGGATCGTGTCTAGTCCAATCAGATCAGCCGTTGCCAATGGCCCTAGCTTATGACCAAAGCACTTGACAAAAACCTGATCAATTTCCGTGGGTGTTGCGACCTGCTCTTGCGCAAGGTAAATCGCTTCGTTGATGGTCAACATTAAAACCCGATTGGAAACAAAACCAGGTGAGTCATTGACTAGGATCCACTCCTTGCCCATCCGGGTCAGCAACGTCTTGGCGAAGGTGAGTGTTGCTTCCGAAGTGTGATAGCCCCGAATCACTTCCACGGTTGACTTGAGTGGTACCGGATTCATGAAGTGGATGCCGATGA
>JAUQXC010000328.1 GCA_030834825.1 Thermoflexales bacterium | reverse complement strand
GGTCTTGGCTAAGTGTTTAGCCAGAACCAGCCCCACACCGCCTAACCCGCCGGTGATCAGGTAGACGCCGTGTTGGCGCAAGCGCGGAACCTGGCCGTTGGGTTCCTTGAGATGAATCGGTTCAAAGCTCTGCACCCAACGCCGCGCATTTCGATAGGCGATGATGCAGTCAGGCGAAGTAACACCCATCTCGGCCAAAATCTGATCGGCCATCTTAGCCGCTGAGTTTGCATCCAATTGCGGAATGACAACATCAACGCTGCGGCATGTGAGTTGTGGATACTCTTGCGAGATGACACGACACGGACCAAGTACGGTCGCTTTTTCCGGGCTAAGCTGTTCCAAGCCGATGAGGTCGTGCAACTGATTGGAGATCACACCGATGTCGAGCCGTGTCGGCGTTTCCTCAGCACCCAGCGCCTGTGCCAGCCAGAGCAAGCTGTAGAAGCCCAACGACTGCATCTGATCGAGCCGGCCATTTTCAGGCGCGAGTTGGTCGTCCGGTGTGACTGTCCAGAGGTGGACTAGCTTGCCGGGAAATTGATCGCTATTGTGCAGCTCGGCCAGCAACGCCAGATAGTCCTGCGGGTGTTGTGGATGAATGGTGTACACCCGATCGGCGATCTTGCCGAATTTTTCCCCGGTCAACACTTTGATCGCAGTTTGCTTTTCCTGGTGCAAGCGTTGAATGAGCTGATCGCCCAGGCCGTATGAATCAGCAAAGATCAACCAATTACCCGGCGTCGCCGCCAGCTCGCCTGCCTTCACCGGTTCAGGCTGCATCGAATACTTCCACGAGGGGAGATAAAACCAGTCGCTGATGTCCGGCTTCTTTTCCAGGGCAAGACGTTGTTGCGCAAACCCAAGTGCGCTGGCATCGGCTTGCGCCCAATAGCGTTGCCGCTCAAAGGGATAGGTAGGCAGCGCAATGCGGTGACGTCGCTCGCCCGCATAGAAGGCCGTCCAATCGATCTTCAGGCCTGACAGCCAGAGCTTGCCCAGCGCCGTCAGCAGGAAAGCGACATCCGATTGTTCGTCTTGCGGATGACGCAGGGTATTGATCACGATAGCGGGTGTGCCGGATTTCGAGGATTGCCGTGCAAAGGTGCTCAACGTTCGTCCCGGCCCCACTTCCAATAAGACGCCGGCCGATTCTTGGGTAAGTGTTTGCAGGCCCTCCGTAAAGCGCACGGCTTGGCGCAGATGCTGCGCCCAATACTTTGGATCGGTCGCTTGCTCTGGAGTGATCCACGTGCCGGTTACGTTGGAAACAAACGGCAACACAGGAGGATTGAGTTGAATTTTCCCAACGAGCTGGGCGAACGGTTCCACGATCGGGTCCATCATAGCCGAATGGAAAGCATGCGATGTGTGCAAGCGTCGGCAGGTCAAGCCCAGCTCCGTGATTTGGCGCTCCAAATCTTCGATTGCGTCTGACGTTCCAGAGACTACCGATAGAGTTGGTGCATTGCTGGCGGCCAACGCCAGTTCGGCATTGAGCCACGCCTGCACTTCGGCGGCGGGCAGAGGCACACTCAACATCGCGCCGGCGGGCCGCGCTTGCATCATGCGCCCACGCGCAACCACCAGTTTCAAAGCATCTTCCAGGCTGAACACTCCCGCCAGGCAAGCGGCAACATACTCACCGATGCTATGTCCCATCATCGATTGCGGTTGAATGCCCCAGCTCATCCACAATTGCGCCAGGGCGTATTCGACGACAAACAAGGCTGGCTGTGTAAAAGCCGTTTGCTCTAATTGTGCGGTCGCTTCCTCAGTCTTGGCCGTTGTTGGATATAGCACCTGGCGCAGATCAAGCCCCAACTCGGGTTGCAATAGATCGGCACAACGATCGACGATCTCGCGGAACGCCAGTTCAGTTCGATAGAGTTCCAGGCTCATGTTCACGTACTGCGCACCCTGTCCGGGAAACAAGAAAGTGACCGGGCGCTCTCCAGTCTCTCGCTCGTTGGTGAAGACCCGATCGGGATCGCCACTCTCCAAGACCTGCGCCGCTTCGGCGACGGTACGGCAGACTACCATCCGGCGCCGCCCGAAATCATGTCGTCCGACTTGCAAGGTGTGAGCGATATCCGCCAGATTGATTTCGGGATGTTGCTGGAGATGAGCGCTAAGATTCTGCGTCACCTTATCCAAGGCCGATGAGGTTCGCGCCGACACGAGTAGCAACTGCCACTCTCGCGATGAGCCTGATGGCTCTGGCGCCGGCGCTTCTTCCAAAATGATGTGTGCGTTGGTACCGCCAAACCCAAACGAGCTCACTCCTGCGCGCCGTGGCAATTGTTCGGTATTCCACTCCACCAGTTCCGTGTTCACATAGAAGGGGCTATTGGCAAAATCGATTTCAGGGTTGGGCTGCTCGTAGTGCAGCGTCGGGGGAATCTGTTTGTGTTGCAACGCCAACGTCGTCTTGAGCAGACCGGCCATACCCGCGGCTGTATCCAAATGACCCAGATTGCTTTTGACCGAACCGATGCAACAATATCCTTTCTTCTTCGTCATGGCGCGATATGCATTGGTGAGCGCGCGGACTTCAATCGGGTCTCCCAGAGCCGTGGCGGTGGCGTGCGCCTCAACGTAGGAGATCGTCTCGGCGTCGATGCCCGACATGGCCAGCGCATCGATGATCACGCCACTTTGGCCTTCCACACTGGGTGCGGTGAACGAGGCCTTGAACGATCCATCGTTGTTGGTGGCTGAGCCCTTGACGACGGCATAGATCGTGTCGCCGTCGGCCAACGCATCCTCCAGACGTTTCAAAACAATCATCCCCATCCCGCTGCCAAAGACCGTACCCTCCGCCTTAGCGTCAAAGGTGTGGCAATGACCATCGGGCGAGAGCATGCTGTTCGGTTCGTAAAGGTAACCCACTTTATGTGGCACATTAATCGTCACGCCGCCGGCAAGCGCTAAACGGCATTCGCCTGCCAGTAAACTTTGACAAGCGACATGGACCGCGACTAACGATGTGGAACAGCCCGTTTGTAGGGCGTAGCTCGGCCCGGTCAAATTGAGCTTATAAGAGAGGCGCGTGCTCAAGGAACTGATGTCATTGCCCAACAGTACTAGCAGCATATTCTGCGGTTGCGAAAACTCCCGATCGGCGTACAACCCAACAACGTACGAACTCATGCGGGCGCCCACAAAAGATCCGATCGGTTCTGGGTGCTTTTCAGGCACGTAACCCGCGTGTTCCAACGCCTCCCAGGCGCACTCCAACAGCAAGCGCTGCTGCGGATCCATTGCCTTGGCTTCCAGGGGCGAATAACCAAAGAAATCCGCATCAAATAAGTCGATATCGCTGAGCACCGGCGCAGCAGGAACATAGTTGGGCGACTTGTACTCGGACGGCATGACACCAGAGGCCTTCAATTCCTCTTCCGTGAAAAAGGAGATCAGTTCGGCACCTTTACACAAGTTCTGCCAGAACTCGTCCAAGTTATTCGAACCGGGGAAACGTCCCGCCATGCCGATAATCGCAATATCCAGACCGGTTGGTGGTTGATTCGTTTCGGGTAGATTGCTCACACTCATTTCCCTTCCGCAGATAATAATGTTTGCTGGTTACAACACTCAACGACGCCGGGCCAGCAGAGTACGCCGGCTCAGATCGGCTTTGCGTTTTGCTAGGCGCTCGGCCATCTGTTGTGCAGCTTGATCTTCATCCTGCGCCAACAGCTCGGCCAAAAAGCGCGCCGTTGGTCTTTGGTAGAGTGCCGCGGTGGGCACGTCCGCGTGCAGTTGTTTCTTCAAGCGTCCCATGGTATGAATGGCAATCAGCGAATTGCCACCCAACTCAAAGAAGTTATCATCGATGCCGATCTGCTCCAGGCCAAAGACTTCCTGCCATGCCTTCACGATCGTGCGTTCCAGTTCGGTACGCGGCGCCACATAAGGGTTGGAAAGTTGCGGGCGCGGATGCTGGGCGCGCAAGGCACCCTCCTCCGTCTGGCCGTCGAGCTCAACGAGTGCTGGGAGGCGCTGCATGAGCCGCCCAGCCAGATCGCCGGTGGACACCACGATACGGCTACCGGGCAGGTTGATCAGAATGCGGCGGGCGGCTTCGACTCCATCCAACGGTGCGATCGCGTACTGCGCTAAAGACGCATTCATCGTTGCCGTGGCTTCTTCTTCGGGCTGCCACACATCCCAATCGACACTGATCCACGGCGTGGCAGTGGCCTGATTCTGTTGCTCCGCCAGCGCGTCCATCATTAGGCTAATGGCGGCATGGGTTGCCTGTCCCAATCCACCCAGCACTGAGGACAGCGAAGAAGTCAACATGCAAAAATCGAGTTCTCGCTCTGTTAGGGTCTCTGCCAGAGCTGCTAGATTCTGCATCGTGGGAATCAGAGTTTGTTCGTGCTGGTGGTTGTCCAAATCCTGAATGGGACTGAAAACCTCAGCGCCCACGCTGCCCAGGGTATGGATCACGCCGTGCAGCGTACCGAATCGATCGGCGGCTCGCGCTAGGGTACTGCGCATTTGTTCAGGATCAGCGCCATTCACTTTTAGAATCAAGACTTGCGCGCCGTTCTGTTCCAATTGCTGAGCGCGTTGTATCTTTTGCCTGATAGCCACTGGCGTGTCGAGCTGGTCCAGTAATTGCGCCCACTGTGTCGATTCGGGAAAACCTGCATCCTCAAGCAAGACGAGTCTGGCATTGACCGTCTGCGTCAGATACTGTGCCAGTGCCCAACCGACACCTGTCAGACCGTTGACAATCACGTACACACCTGCTTCGCGCAATGGGCAGCTCGGCTGGCTGTCCTCCGTCAGACGTATCGCTTCAAAACTCTGTATCCAGCGCCGCGGACCGCGATACGCGACGATGGATTCTGTAGCGGCTGATTGAAGTTCGCGCAGTAGTTGCCTCACCAGAGGTGCGCTCGGCTTCCCCGCTGGGATGTCCAGATAGCGGCAAGTGATCGTGGGATACTCTTGCGGAATAACCCGGCACGGACTTAAGAGCAGCGCTTTAGTGGGATCGACTTCATCGGCGCTTTCGATCTGGCACACCTGATTGGAGATGACGCTGAGATCGATCGGGCCGGAAAGATTTTGTTCTTCCAGCGCCTGAGCGAGGTAGATCAAGCTATTGAAGCCACTGCTCTGGAAAGACTCACGGGTCACTTGAAGCCGATCGGATGTCAGGCTCGCACAGTGAATGATTTGGTTGGGCCTGTGGCCCTGCGCGCTCAGTGCCTGCAACAAAGCTGCATAATCTTCACGGCGTTGTGAATTAAGCGTGTATTCATGCGCACTCAGGCGTGCAAATTGCTCGGCAAAGCGGGCGCGGCTAACCGTGTACCCGGCTTGTACTAACTGCTGCGCCAGCTGCATTGCCAGGCCGTGTTTATCTTCAAAGATTAACCAGGTCTTGGTTTCAGGGTTGGGTGCGAGCTGCGGTGGTTGCGGCGATTGCTTCCATGTGGGAGTGTAAAACCAATCGGCCATCTCAGCTCGGCGAATGGCTTTCGGTTGTGCCGGGAGATTGCCGGACATCGCCTTGGGTTCGATCCAGTAGCGTTGGTGATCGAAAGGATAAGTAGGCAACGGCAAGCGGGCTCGCCGTTCGTGTATGTAGAATCCCGGCCAATCGATCTTAACTCCGGTGACCCACAAGCGCCCCAACGTGTTGAGGAGGAAGGCCACGTCGGATTGTTGTTGATGCGGCTGCCGCAACGACGCCATGACAACATGCTGGCCGGTGTGCGCTGGGTGCTGTTTGGCCAAGGCCGTTAAGGTTTGGCCCGGTCCCATCTCCAGCAGAACTTGC
>JAUQXC010000327.1 GCA_030834825.1 Thermoflexales bacterium | reverse complement strand
GCCGGAAACTGAAGAGGCACCTCCTCCCAAGAAGAAGCTCTACGTGGTATTGAATCCGGAGATCGTGTGGGCCTCCGAAGAAATGGTGGAAGGCACGGAGGGCTGCTTGAGCGTGCCCGGCTGGGTGGGTAATGTGCTGCGGCATGAAGCGGTTACGGTCCGGGGTCTCAATCGCAACGGCGAGAAGATCAAGATCGACGTAGAAGGCTGGCTGGCGCGTATCTTTCAGCATGAGATCGATCATCTCGATGGCGTATTGTACATTGACAAGTTGGTTTCGCCGGAGACCTTGCGCCAAGTGCAGGCGGGCACCGAAGAGGCCGATGATCTTAAAGCTGAAGCGATCGGGTAACAGGAGAAGCCGATGTCAACGTTAGGCGCCCTGCTCAAACGCCAACGCGATCGCCACGGCTGGACGCAGCAGGAAGTGGTCGAGCGGGCCGGGTTGGATCGCAGTTCGAGCTACATTTCGAGTATTGAAACAGGCAAGACCAGCCCCTCGATTGACGAACTGGATGCGCTGGCGCGTCTGTTCGGCACCACTTCGATCGATCTGCTGCGTGAGGCGAGCGGCATCACCCCCGATTGGGAATTCGAGCCGAACTCAGACCTGGCGCGTCTGGTCACGCTGTATCAGGCGCTTGATCCGATCGAGAAAGATTCAGCCCTGGCCTATCTGGAATTTTTGCGCGATCGACAACAGCGCAAAGTGATCTAAAAACTCGGCGGTCTTTACAGGACCGCCGAGTTTTTCAGGTTGTTAACCGGGCCTGCATTTGCAGGCTTATTTGTTACTGGATTCAGGCTGTGGGGCGGGTTGTTTGCGGCGGCGTGAGAGTCGAATGACAAAGAAGGCCACGACCACGATCACCAGCACCAACAACGTCAGCTGCTCGTAGCGGCGCACGATGTCCAAAACTTGATCCCAGTTGGCCCCCAAAATGACTCCGGCGATCGTGAGCGCGGCTGTCCAAATCGCTGCGCCCAATGTCGTGAAGATCAAGAATTTCCCCATGGGCATGCGCTGCATACCGGCCGGCAACGAAATCAAGCTGCGTACGATCGGGATTAAACGTCCGAAGAAAATGATGACTTCGCCGTGGCGCGTAAAGGCCTGCAAGGCTCGATCGAGATCGGTTTCTGACAGCAGGAACCACTTGCCAAAACGGCGCATGAAGCGCCGCGCGATCGGCTCGTCGGCCCAGCGCCCGATGTAGTACAGAACGACCGCGCCTAGCACTGCGCCCGATGTACCCGCCAGCCATACGGAAAAGAAATCTGCCCGGCCCTGACCCACCACAAACCCGGCAAAGGGCATCACCAGTTCCGAAGGAATGGGTGGAAAAAGATTCTCTGCAAACATGACGAGGGTGATGCCGGGCAGGCCTAACGTCATGATGATTTGTTCGATAATGATGCGCAGTTGGTCGATAATTTGTGCCACAGCCGAGACTCCTGATTGAACAATAACAGACCCCACGGCAAAGTGGGGTCTGTTTAGTTGATGCGGCGAGAATACCACAGTTTTTTTGATGCGACAAGCCACGCTGACTGCGGAATTGACGCTCTGCGGTCAACTATAAAAACCTGCGGGTCGTAACACGGTGTCAACCAGGCAAATGCCACGCTTTCAGCGTCTCTAGGAATTGGTAGGCCGTCATGTCCATTTGAATGGGCGTGACGGAGATGTAGCCGTGGTGCAGCGCACCTACATCGGTGCCGTCGTCGGGAACGCCAGTCGGGAAGTCGCCGCCGATCCAGTAGTAGGGCCGCCCGCGCGGGTCGAGACGCGCGACGAGCGCGTCGTTATAGACACGCTGTCCCAAGCGTGTGAGCTGCACGCCTTTGATCTCGCCTGCCGGCACATTAATGTTCAGGAGCACCTCGCGCGGCACGCCGTGTTGCTGAACAAGCGGGACGAGAGAAGCCGCGAAGCGTGCGGCTGGCTCGTACGCGACGGCGTCTTCCACCGACACGGCGAGCGATGGGATGCCACTCAGCGCACCTTCCATCGCGGCGGTCACCGTGCCGGAATAGGTCACATCATGACTGAGGTTCGGATAAGGATTGATACCGGAGACGATCACGTCGGGCTTGAAGTCGATCGCGCCGAGCAATACCAGAGAAACACAATCGCTCGGGGCGCCGCTGCTGGCATAGGCCGTGC
This sequence comes from Thermoflexales bacterium, assembly GCA_030834825.1. GTDB lineage: Bacteria > Chloroflexota > Anaerolineae > Fen-1058 > Fen-1058 > Fen-1058. The sequence continues at coordinate 586 of JAUQXC010000327.1, read as the reverse complement.
TGCCATCGGCCAGCTGCACCTGGTTCAAGCGTAGCGGCTTGTGCAGTGTCTTGACGTGCCCGCCGGCACTCCAGTTTTGATCCGGCGCGACGACGGTTACTGCGCCGACTTTTTCCAACGCCTGTTTCAAGATCAACAGGCCGGGGGCACTGTAGCCGTCGTCGTTGGTGACGAGAATGTTCATGGGAATCTCCTGGGGTGAGGCTGGTGGCAGTATAATGCGCGAAGCGTGAAAAGTGAAGAGTAAATTAAACCGGCTCGCCCTCATCATCGAGAACGAGCCGGTACTGATCCCTGACCCCCGTTACTGCCGCTTCACCCCAATCGTCACCTTCACCTTATTGCTTTCCGCCATGTTTCCGGCTTTGTCGTACACGCGGGCAAAGAAAACATGCGTGCCCAGTTTCTCCGGCCCGTCGAGTTTCCATTTCTCGCCGTAGGGCGGCGCCTGGCGGATCGACCACGGTTCCGGCTTGTCGTCCACGAACAACTCGACCCGATCGATTGCCACGTTGTCCTTGACATCCATCTGAATGCTAACCCATTCGTCGTCGGGATAGGCATATCCGTCGCCGTCGTTGGGGTA
>JAUQXC010000326.1 GCA_030834825.1 Thermoflexales bacterium | reverse complement strand
GCACACCTTGTGCGATCACCTGCACCGTACCAGTCACCGTCGTCGCGGCGATGGCTTGCGGTTGTCCTCCACCCGATTGGCTGGTGGCGGCAACAGCGAACGCGTATGCGCCCACGTTCGCATTGTCAGGCGGCGTCAACGCTAACTGCAAGCGTAACGTATCCAATCCCGTCGGAGCGAGTGTGACTTGATCGACAGGTTGACCGTACAAAGTCAAATCGCTTTGCCAACCGCCTGGCGCGGCGACATCCAGATCGAGTGTGACCGGTGCCGTGCCCAGGTTCGCCAGCGACACCGTGAAGATGGCGGTGCTGCCAGGGCCGGTCGAGGCTGTCGCCGGATCGAGCGTCAACGCGACGGCCGGGCTGCCTGTGCCGATCAAGATCGCATCGGCTTCAGCACGCTCGCCGGTGTCCGTGCGTTCGGCGATCACGCTGAACGGATGCGGACCATCGCCGTCGACGCGCGCATTGAAGGCGATGAGCTGTGCGCTGTTCGCCGTTACGGTGATCGAGGCAGGTACATCTACTTCCGCCAGACCCGAGCCAGAGAGTACGATCACGTATGCGGATGAGGTGGTGTTAGTCAACGTCAACGTGTAAGGCGCCCACGTTCCGACAAGAGCCGTTTGCTCGATCGGGGTGATGGCCGCGTGCAACGTCGGCGCTGCGACGACAACCTCTCCGCCCACCTGACCGGATGCACTGCTCGCATTCGCCGTGATGGAGAAAGTCCACGGGCCGGGGCCTGATCCGATCGGGATGGTGATCGAGAACGTGAGGCTCGCCGATCCCGCAGCGGGAACAGTGATCGTGGGTGGCAGGCTGAACCACTCATCTGGCAGTCCGGCCAGATCGAGCGCGCAGATCGTCTCGGTCGCTGAAGCGTTGCGCACGGTCAGGGTAAAGATCGCTGTTTCTCCGCTGGCCACTTCTTGCGCGGATGGTGTTAGCGAGGCCACCGGCAGTGCATTTACATACAGCGGCGGCAGCGTGATCCGATTCGAGCCGCTGGATAGTGTGTAACTCACCTGTGTGCCCTGTGCGACGATGCGGCTTTCACCCGCCTGCAAATTCATCAAGCGGCTCTGAAAGGTGCGCGTGACGATCGGTTGGCCACCCGCCTGATGATACGACCAGCCGTAGGCGGGCTGAGCCGATCGATCGGGTGGCGTGGAGAACGTATCGGTCAACACGAATACGTTGTTCAAGCCGACGGTATGCGTCAGATCGATCGCGTAGTTCGGCAATGGATAGCGCGACGGCGATTGCGTGCGATAAGTATTGTGCGTCTCCCACGAATTCCATTCGCTAAAGGGAACGGTGAGATCGTCGTTGATGTTGTTGATGTGATAGTTGAGCTGATTCCACAAGGGCCGCGCCTCGGTCCACACGCCATCGAAGCCGAAGACACGCAGGCCCCCTTGCGCGGTCACCACCAGCTCGCCATGGCCGTCGTTATCCACATCGGCGAAGAGCGGATAGTCGGAACCCGTTTTCGAGACCACGCCAGCATGGGGCTCGTTGAAAAGCACATCGCCGTTGTGACCGTCGTAGATCGTCAGGCCTTGATCGGCTCCGTTGAAGGCTACTTCATACGCGCCATCACCGTCGAGGTCCATGACCGACGCGTTGAGCGGCGAGTTGTCCAGTGCCGGGGCGCTCCACAAGATCGAACCGTCGGCATTGACGACATAGATGCGCCCGCCGTTGAAGTGCATGCCGGTCACGATCTCGACCTCACCATCGCCGTCCAGATCGGCGATCGAGACGCCCGCCGAATTGCCGGAATCGAGCGCGCTCGACCAGACGGAGCTGCCGTCCTCGCCGTTGAGCACATGCAGCCAGCCGTTGGAGGAGATCGCCACTTCGGGGCCGGGGTCACCGCCGGGCAAGTTGCCATCAATGTCAGCCACCGCGGGCGCACCGTAGATCGATAGCGCGTTCGTCACGGTGGTCGTCCACACCAACGTAGGACTGCCCAGACCATAATCGTACAGCCGGACTTGGCTGCTGCCTGACTCGTACACCAGAATATCCAACAGACCATCACCTGTCAGGTCGGCCAGCACCGGCATGCTGGCGGCCGCGGCCGGCAGTGTCAGCCGCCAACTCAACGCGCCATCATGTTCGAAGACCACCACGTCGCGGTTCATGTTGATCACGATCTCCGGATCAGGATCGGCATCGAGGTTGCCCACAGCCGGCGCGGCAAAGAAGACGTGTGACTTGACCGTGTCCGTCTGCCAGTAGGTGCTGCCATCATGGTGATAGACAAACACGCCGTCCACCGTGGAATGGATGATCTCCGCGCCGGGCTGCCCGTCGAGCTCGGCGATGGTAGGCGCGGCGACATCTTCAAAGCCGTTGAAGATATTGTAAGGACGACTCCAGATGATCGGATCGCCGTCACCGGTGTCGCCGCCGTCGCCGCGCAGCACAAACAGTTCGCCGTTGCTGTCGATGTTGCTGGAAGCGACGACGAGCTCGACCTCGCCATTACCGTCGAGATCGCCGACGGCCACCGGCACATGCAGCCCGCCCCAGATCGAAGCGCCCGCCGTCCGATCGGATTCTGCCCATTCCAGCAGCGGTCGATATTGGTGGCTGGTCGCACCGGATGCAAAGCCGTCGATACGCATCGTCGCTTGATTGAACACACGTACCACGTGCGGTCCGTCACTGAAGCCTAAGTAGTGTTTGGGCAGCGGCTGCGTTGAAAACGGATAGATGAAATTGGGCGTATCGATCAGCACCCCATCGACGTAGACGCGCGCGGTCGAGCCGGTACTACGGCTGAAGCCATAGAGCGTGAAGGCCGATCCCGTGAAGGGATACCAGACGGTGGCGGAGCTGTTGGGCAGACCGGACGTGAAGTAGTCGCCCTCCAGAGCGTTGGCATCGAACGCATCGGTACCACTGGAGTTGAAACGCAGGCGGCCGTCGGCGCTGCGCCGTTGAGCGTTGACGAAACCATCGGGCAGCGGGTTGCCGTCCCACACATCGACGTAGTCAAAGTAGATCGTGCGGCCGACGCCGGGCGGATCGGGTTGGCCGAGCACGACGATGTCCAACGTATGCGTGCCGCTGACCAGGCCGCCGATCTCGAAAGACTTCAAGCCATTCGTCGAGCTGTACGTCCCGGTCGTGCCGTAGCTGATTCCGTCGACAAAGATCTCGGCGCGGCCACCGTCCGATACTTCGCGGAAGCCGATGCTGGCCCACACGCCATCGAAGGTCAGGCTGATCGTATTGCTGGCGGCGTTCGACGACACCAAGCCGCCATCGCTCATGATGGGCACGATCAGGTTTTCATTCCAACTCTGTAGTCGATGGAAATAGTCATAGCCGTTGTACGTGATGGCCGGATGATATTCTTCGTAACGCGTGATGCCGCTTGGGGCAGGCGGTGTATAAAACGGCGGGAGGCCGGGCGTCTCAAAGGCGTCGACGCGCGCGGGGCCACTGTAGTGACGCACCTGGATGACGTGCGCGCCAGGGCCAAGATTGTTAAAGGAGATGACGCGTTGTTCGCCGCTAGGCGCATACAGATTGAAGTAGCCGCGCCATGCTCCATCGATGGAGAGACCCAGGCGATGCGCGCTGCTATCGGCATAACCGACGTAGCTGATCGAGTCACCCGTAAACGCGAACCAGGCGCTGGCATCATTACCGGCTGCATCGCTCATATAACTGCCGCCGCTCGCACTCGCACTGGACGTGTCGGTCCAGCCGCCGCTGCGCCACACATGCGGATCATCCTGTTCGACGCGACCGGCGGGCATATCCGTACCATCCCACACGTCAATGTAATCCAGTGACACATTGTTTCCATTGGAATTCGGATGGCGTGTGCCTCTCACACGAATCGTCAGTGTGTGCGCACCCGCGCCCAAATTGTCAAAGATGAAACTGCCGACCTCGTTGTCACGGCTGTAGGTATCCACCATGCTGACGTCGACACCATCGATTAGGATGTCGGCCTGGCCGCTGTCCGAGGCAGTGGCGAAGCCCAGGTTGATCCACGGGCCGGTGAAAGTGAACGTCGCGGTATTGCTCACCGTCACTGATCGGCTGAAGTTGTTCTGGCTGGCGCGGGTATGCGTGATCACCGCCCAGGTGCCGGAGTAGACAATCGTTGTGCTGGTGTTCTCGGTGCGGGTGATGGGCCATTGGCTGGCGACGGCATTGGACCTCACCCCCAGCCCCTCTCCTGACATCACGCTGCCGATGTCAGGAGAGGGGAGATGGGGCAGGGGTGGGGCTGGTGGCAGGATCGGCGGGGCCGTGAGTTCGCTGGTGATGATCGTTGTCACCGTGAATGTCCCAGCGGTCACCGTTTCAGGCACAACCGCATGCTCGATCTGCAAACCCTGCCCGACGGTGAGATAGCCATAGCCCTGACCGTTGGGCAAGGGATCAGGTGCGGCACACAGATCGTTGGCGCACAACAGATCGATCGTCACGGTGTAAACGCCCGCAGCCCAGCCGGAGGTATTGATCAGGCCGAGATTGTACGTTTGCGTCGCACCCAGCACGCGCAGTGATTGAGTCGCAGAATAAACGACACTGCCACTCGTCGGCGCTGTCACTGCGATCCGCGCGGTGGCAGCGATAGGCAAGCTGGCGAGATTGTTGACTTCGATCTTGATGGTAGTGGAACTCACGCCGGTCTCGACGAAGGATGGATCAGGATTGACGGCGGTCAGCTGCACGAAACGATCGACGACGTTGAGGCGGGCGGTCGCAGACGCACTCAACCCTGACAGGCCTACCTCAGGCCCGATCGCTTCTGCCTGCCCCATGAGATCGAGCAGGCCAACGGCGCTGCCGCTGACGAGATATGTGTACGTGATCGTCGCGCCGGGATTCAGTGAGATGTTGAAGCTCTGTGAGCCATTCGGCAGCGTGACCGTTACGGCATACGTCGTCGAAAGCGTGCCGCGATTCGTCAACTCCAGCGCATAGTCACGTGGCTGATTGATCAGTGCGGCGCTGTAGCCGGTGGACCAGCGCAGCGACGGCAGATGTTCGCCCACTTCGCATACTTGATCTTTCAACAGCGGCGCGACGGCAGCGCGCAACGCAGCCATGTCGTTTTGCAGATCGACCACGCTGGTGTGCGCCGCCATCACATTGGCCGCTTGCAGCAGTGCATCATCGGCGGTGATCACCGGTGAAAGCGAGCTCGCATAGCTGGCGGTATCCTGCGCAGCGCGCACCGCTTGATCGCGTTGATTGAGATCGCACGCGCCGGAATCGCAGGACGATTCAAGGTTTGCCAATGCGACGGCGAGCGTGGTTAGCAGAGCCGAGAGATTCGGTTCACCCACCGGGCAAAGGGTCAGCTGATCGGCCGCCTGGAAGATCGGGCCGCTGTAGGGACCGGCTACCCGCACGCCGGCCACGGCATACTGTGTGGTGCTATTGGGTGCGTCACCTGCAATGACCAGTGGGAATGTCGCGCCCGGTTTCGCCGCACCGAGGGTCAATGTCAAGGGCAATGACGCACTCGCGCCTTGTGCCAGCGATGGTGCAGACGGCAGGCTGTTGATCGTCGCAGAGATCGGCAGCGCGTGCGCCGCTAGATTGAAACTACCCGATGCATTACCCACATTTTGTATGCTCAAGTTGACGGGTGTGCTGCTGTTCGGCGGCAGATACAGATTCGCCGGATCGAGCAGCATGAAGTTGAACGGCTGCGACGGCATATTGAACGACGACGAGGCTTGCACATTGATCGGCGCCGAAGTCGCACTCACGTTGATGGGATAGTTCGTGCCGGGTGTGGGCACTGCGCCATTCGACGGCGACAAATAGAGACCGAGGTGCGCGACTTCGCCCGCCCTTAGGCTCACCGTGGCTGTCGTCGAGCGGGAAGCGTTGAGAATGACCCAGTCGGACGGTGGGCCGCTGACGCTTACCTCGAACGTGCGTGTCGATCCGCTGGTGTTAGTGAGGACGATCGTATAAGCGGCCCCGGGCGCTTCAGTCTCGCCGTCGTTGGTTTCGTTTGGTTCAGCTGTGAGGGCGGCAGCGCCTAGCGCTACGGTTATCTTTGGCTCAGGCACGATCGAGATCTGCGCATCTGTCTGATTCAAGATCGTGATGGTGTAAGTCGTCGTTTCGATCAACTCAGGATGCAGCTGCGCTTGGGCAACCAGTTGAATCGTATAGCCGCCCGGTGTGACACCTTCGGCTGGCTGAACGACAACTTGTCCCGTGGTGCTGATGCTGGCCGACCAACCGATCGGGGAGTAGGCGGCCACCGTGAAGTCGTCGGCGAAGTTGCTAGCCAGCTGTGCCTGGAATGAAGCCGCTGCGCCGGGCGTAATCGACGACGACGAGGGATTGACCGATAATGAAAAGGCGGGCGTGCCACTGCCATTTGCAGGAGCCGAGACCGTCGTGATGGCAACCTCGTTCCACGGCGCGTCGACGTAGCTAAACGCCAACTCCGGCAGCGGCACAGGATCGGTATCCCCTTCGCTCAAGAAGAACTGCTCCACGCCACAAGCGCTGTGCGGACACAGATAAGCGGGCAGGCTGCGCCATCCGTTGTTGAGTGTGGCAGCTTGCGAAGAATTCAAGTTAGCCCGCTGTTGTCCCCCCTGGCTCAGGCCGTCGGCCACGGCGAAGAAATACTCGCGCAGCTTCAGGCCAATCTTCAAGGCGGATTCGGCTAACTGCACCGTCTTGTTGTCAAACTTGTTCTCACCGGCCGCATAACTCTCAATAAAGGCTTCCACCACGATCTTCAGCATGCGATATTCCAGTGCTGCTGGATGCAAGCCGTTCTCGCCCACACTGATCGTCTCGCCCGTCACGGGATCGATCTCCCACCAGGCGAAGGTCGGTTCGCCAGCGATCAGGACCGCGCGCGAGGGAATCAACACCTGTTTGCCTTCTAACAGTGCTTCAATCACGTGCGCTAAGGCCTCGGGCGAAAAATCATAAGCATCCAATACGCCGTAATCGTTCGGCTGGATCAACACCGGGTCGATGCCCTGTGCGACCATCTCGTCAAAGACCTGCATCGTCGTGAGCGCTGGCGCGCCTTCACCTCGCGCCAATGCTGCGCCTTCGAGGATCGATTCGTTGACGCCCTTTACCCACTGCGCCGTACGTCCAGCGGCGACGGCTTGCCCCGGATAGACCAGCGTGTGCACGGAGGTGTGCCGCAGATCGACGGTTGTGGTAACGGCTTCCGTGGGATCGCCGATCGAGGAAACGGTAAAGACGCGCGGTGAAGCATAATACAGGCGCGTGCGCAAGCCTGCTTCGATGCGCTCCAGATCGGCGTCGGCCTGCCGTGCAAAATCAAGGCCGATGCCGGTCAGCATGAACTCAGACACAAACACCGTGTCTGATAGCGCCGCCAAATAGGCGTCGAGATCGGCGCCGGTCAAGATCGTATTCGGCGGCAGGCGATCGGCAATCTCCAACATCGTCTGGCTGAGGTCGCCCACCTGTTTCACCCGGCTCAATACGCCGGCAGATTGACGCTGCACGGCCCACTCGCTCACCGCGTTAGGCAGCACCCAATTCACGTAGATGTCCTCTGGTCCGAAGAACGGCCCCGAGCTCGTGCCGAGTTCCAACTGCGGGCTGCCGCCCAGCCGGCGTGTCGCGGCACCGATGAGGTCTTTCACTTCGCGCGTGAACGTTTCAGTGTGCCCAGCCGGTGAATGAATTTCGTATTCCAACCACTCGGCTGTCGTGAACGTCGTGGCCAGTGGGAAGTTGGTCAGATAATCTTGAAACGTGTCGCCTTGAAAACCTTGATTGTTGTCTTCGATACCCAAGTAGGGCGTGTAGGTGCGCGTGATGCTGGAAAAGACGCCGCCGGCCAAGGCTTCGCTCACTAAATGCCCCAGCATCAAACGCTTGCCCGCAAGTTGGCTGACGTTGAACGTTTCATCCAACACATACGCTGTCAATAACGTTGCGCCGCCGATAGGGAACGCGCTGTATTGCTCTTTCTTCAACCGCATCCGCAGGGTGTGATGGGCACTCGCCGGGACATCGGCTGCCCGATCGGTGCCATCGCTCGACGGCGTGGCAAATGCTTGGCCGAGGACGGCCTGTGGATAAGTGGGATCGAGATTAGTCCAGCCTGAGCCGGGCAAGTAGGCTTCCACCCACCAGTGATCGGCCGCCAGTGCGATCACTGAAGCATCATTCACCGGATCGGCCAACGCCGTCCCGATCGGCACGTACCCTGCGACGCCGTTCGCCGTTGGGAAGAGACTGGCGATCAACGTTTGCGCTTGCGGCATGCTCAGTGTGCCGTGTCGATAACGGGCGGGCACGCCGGCGAGACGCAACATCGCGATCAAAGCCGAAGCTTTATCCAACGAATTGCCCGCTTCACCCCACAAAGTGCCACGTGTGCCACGCAGTGCGCCTGGATAGAGATCTGTTCGGAAGGATTGAACGGCGGCAAAGGCCGCCAGTGGATCGTGCTCGAAGCCCGACGTGTACCACAGCAAATCGGCGTCGTACGGATCGGCCGCGGAGGTGGTGGCGAGCAAAGTTGGATCGATACCCGTCGGGACGATCACCGCCGATCGGGTGTTGGCGCTGATCGCTTCACCCCAACGCAGCGCCGTCGCCTGCCCGCCATCATCCAGATCGATGAGGTCACTTCCAGCTGAGGGCGTTTGGATCGTTAGCGTGATCTGTGTGCTGCTCAGCGGCGCCAAGTCGGGCAGCTGCCACGTCAACGTATTGCCAACCTGCGTCGCATTGCCCGACGTTGAAATCAACGTCATACCTACTGCCAACGTATCGGTGAAGATGACGCCGCGCAGCGTGTTGGCGTCTTGCAGCGGATCGAAGGTCGCGAACAGATCAGCGAGCTCTTCATCGGTCGCGCCCGGTGGAATATCAGTCAGGCGCGTGACCGGCAAGTTGTTGTACAGCGTGAAGACGACATCCAGCGTGCCCGCTGTGTAACTGCTCTGCGCCCGTGCGATCGATAGCGATTGCGACAACGGCGCCGGGTGCGTTGCCGCCGTTTGCGCGACAGTGCGCGGCAATAAAGTGGATTGAGGCAAGAACGCCGGGGCCGACGGCCCGATTGAGACGGGCGTCAATGATAAGATGAGACATAGACTCAGCACGAGATTGAACGTGCGACGCGCGGCGATTTTATCAAACATGCTTTCCTCCCTTGAAAACGATGGTGACTTCGTGTGTGGTCAATGCAGCTGGTCGATGAAGGTCCTGGCAAACTGCACGTAGGTGTACACATCGGCGAAATTGCTCGCCAGCCCGATCGAGGCCCGCAGTGCGCCGGTCGTCTTGCCGTCGATGACGTGTAAGAACTGATCGAAGGTCAGGCGGTCTTTGTCGCGGAAACAGACCGCTAGGTCTTCCCGCGTAAACCCCAACGCCGCTTCGCGCGCGCCTGAATTGCAGTGACAGCCGGCGCGTAGGGAAATATGTTCCGCATTCGCTAGCTTCTCCAGATCGTAGCAACTCAACAGCGTGCCATCAGGATCGAAGAAGTTGACTTGAACGGTGCCGCCGCGCCGATCGGTGTTGGGCGGTCCGTACAGACGAATCAACGGCCGGCCGTTGCTGTGACGCAGCGACAGCAGTTGATCGATCAGCCAGCCGGTCAGGCACATGACGCGCGTGTGAATCCGATCGATCCCGATCGATTCGATCCACTTGAGGCCGATTTCAACGGCGGGTAGGCTGAGGTAGTTGACCGTGCCGTCCTCAAAACCCGCTGGGCCGGGCGTCAAGTAATGATCGAATGCGACGATGGAAGAGAAAGTGATGGTGCCGCCGGAGTACCACGGACGTCGCAGCTTCTGCGCCGCTGCTTTACGCGCGATCAGGCAGCCGATACCGGTCGGGTAACCGAAGATTTTGTAAAACGAGAGATCGACGAAGTCGGGATGCCAGCGGCTTAGATCAAGCCGATTGGTCGGCGCGAACGAGGCCGCATCCAGCAGCACATCCCAACCTTTCGATTGCGCCTGCGCGATCCATTCCAGCGGATGCTGCACGCCGGTGAAGTTGGATTGAGCCGGATAAGCGAACAAGTTGTTTCTGCCGGGGTTCGCGGAAGCCAGCGCATGCGCCAGAAAATCTTCATCCGCGCGGAGGTCGGGAGGGACGATCGGGATGTAGGTAACGGCTGCGCCTTTCGCACGAGCGAATTCACGAATGCCGTTCACGGAATTGTGATTGTCGAAAGTCAGCAGATAGGTATCGCCCGGCCCAAGGGGATACGATTCGCCGATGAGTTTGAGCGCGCCAGTCGAGTTGGGCGTGAAGATCACCAGGTATTCATCGGGCGACGCATTGAAGTATTGAAGGACATAGTCACGCGCCTGCTCGACGAGTTGGGTCATCGCCAGCGAGGTCAGATTTTTGGAATGAGGGTTTCCGAAGACACTATCGCCCAGCAGCGCCATGTGGTCGCGCAGTTGCGATTCGGCATACAGGCCGCCGCCCGTGTAGTCCAGATAGACGTGCCCCTGTCGAACCAGTCGGGCGTATTCGGTGGCGCGCAATTCGTCGAGTTGGCGCGTTGAATCGTAGGCTGGATAAGCGAGCCGGAAATCGTCGAAGGCTGCATCGATTGGTGCGAGAGCAAATCGCACGTCAGTTTCAAACACGGTAGGTGAAATCATGGTCGCTACTCCCGTAAGTCCAGCCAGAGTCGATGTATCGGGCGTCCTCCGCAGCCGAACTCGCTTTAGCGCATGATCAATGGCAGGTAGATATTGACAGGCCACACACGGAGTGGCGTCTGCTCAAAGAAAGTCCAGATCGTGCCCATGTAGTCCCAGTCGGGCCAGGCATGACCTAAGAGCGGATCAACGGCCGCGACGACCAGGTAGCCCATGTTGGGATTCACATAGCGGGTCGCCGTCACGCGCGAAGGCGCATAAGGCAAGTTGAGGCTGTTGCCCGCGCCGCTCAATTGGTCGATCAGCAGACGCCACAGATCGACTTTGGTCTGGAAGGCGTGAACGATATATTGATAATCAAAACTGAGGCCCCCCAGCGCCGGGTGCGTCGTATCCTCTCCGCCCTGCAAGAACAAACCCGATGTCGGTAATGCGCCGTTCAGCACCGGATCGTCATTCTCCCACGGCAGCGTCGGCGACTGGGCCGACTTGCTGCCCACGTGTCCGGCCATGGTCGCGATGGCCGCGATTCGCTGCGCGGTAAGTCGATCGGATGCCAGGCGATAGGTCATGTTTGCGCCGGCTGAAAAGCCGATGACGTAGACCCGCTGCTGATCGATCGCGACATTAGCCATCATCACGTCCATGACGTAGTTGAGGTAGGGCAGGTTGACGTCGTCATACCAGAAGTAATTGGTCGTCGTGAGCGGTGCGCCGGGCCGGGGCAGGCCGTTCGGAAAAACGGCGATGAAACTCTCCGCCTCCGCCCAGGTGGTGATGTGCTTTGATGGTTCGAACATGGCCGAAGCGTCCTGCCCGCCGCCGTGCAAAGCCATCAAGAGCGGAACCTGCGTGGCGCTATAACTGCCTGGCACATACAGCGCGACATCGCGTTGCGTGTTGGAATAGGTCAGTGTGATTGTCTGCAGGTTGCCGGGCGTGAGACTGAAACTCGTGATGGAGCTAAGCCCAATGGGCGCGTATTGGAGTAGTGCATGTGTCGGTGGTGGGGCACTGATCGGTATGGCCCGATTCACTTGCACGCTGCGGGTCGGCGCTTGATTGAAGAAATCAACGATGGCACCCATGTAGTTCCAATCCGGCCACTTGTGCGGCAGAATCGGATCGATCGCCTCGACGACGACGTGGCCAGTCGTCAAATTGGCGTGCAGCGTAGCCGGGACGCGCGGTGGCGCCTGAGTCAACGAGATCGGCAGGGTCGTCGTCGTGCCGACGTGCAATCGCCAGGCATCCACTTTCACGCGAAACGACGCGCGCACCGTTTCAAAGCCTTCCTCGAAACCACCCTCGACGCGTGACTTCTGATCGTTGCCGCCTTGCAGCAATAACGCCGACATTGGCCGGCCGCCAGTCGCGTTCGGATCGATGATGTCCCACGGCATCGTCAACACGCTGGTCGAACGCGCGCCCCATTCGCCCGCCGCAGTGGCGATGGCGGCGATACGCGGTGAAATATCGGGCCGCGCGGCGAGTTGATAAGCCAATTGCGCGCCGCCGGAGAAACCAATGGCGTAGATGCGAGATGAATCGATCGTGTATTGTTGTTCCATGCAATCCAGCAAATAGGCGATGTAATCCTGGTTGATGGGGTCGCCCCAGTAGTAGTTGGTGCTGGTCGGCTGACTGGGCCGGGACAGACCATTGGGCATGACGAGCAGAAAGCCTTCGCTCTCGGCGTAATCGATCGTGTGTCGCGACGGTTCGAACCAGACGGAAGCATCCTGCGCCCCGCCATGGAAGGCAAACCACAGTGGCAGTGGCAGTGTCTGTGTCGGTTGATAGCCAGTCGGCAGGTAAAACGACACAGGCCGATCAACGCCGTTGTAATGAGCGGTCAGAGTCATGAGTGTGCCAGGCACGATTTGAAACGTATCGGTGCAGATCCCGGTCGGGGCCGCGACACGATCGATCATCGAGCCGGTCGGCAGGGACACTATCCGGGCCTGCGCACGTCGGGCTATTCCCAGGGCCAGGACGATGCCACACGCAAATGCCAAAGCCAATCCGCTTACCAGCACTAAACGAGCCAGATGAGTCAATGAACGAGACATGGTTTCCCCCGCAAGAAGTAGCTGCGCCACGTCAGCGGCGCGTTAGCTGCCCTGGTTCGATCAAAGCGATAGTGAAGCATGGCGTCTGTTCCCTCATACGCTCACTTCTGAACGACAGGCAGATACAACCAGTGACCCGGCGTGAATGTCAGCGTCGCAGTCGGTGTAGGCGACGGGCCGGGTGTGTTAGTCGGCGTCACCGTTGGTGTCTGCGTGGTGGTCGCCGTCGGCGTGCGAGTCGGCGTGGACGTCGCTGTCCCAGTAGCTGTCGATGTAGGTGTACGCGTAGGGGTGGGCGTGATCGTCGGCGTCCGGGTGGGCGTGCCTGTCTGTGTCGGCGTTGGCGTACCCGGCGAGAGACGCTCGAACGCGCCCATGTCACAGCGCACACTGCCGTTGCCGTCGCCGTCGATCGGACGGGCATAGCCGCGCTGATCGATTGTCAGGAGCGCGTTGTTGTGAACGAGGCAGCCATTCGGGTCGCCCGCATCAATCGCCGGGCTGCCCGGTTGCAGAGCGTGTGTCTGCGTCTGTCCGCCGTTGTTCTGCAGTGCGCCAAGGGCCGGGTCGATGCCAGACACGTTGCCGTCGGTGAAGCCTGAAACGACACACCCGGTGATGTCTTCGATCAGGTTATAGCCCAGGCTGTTGATCGTCCCGGAACAATCCGGGTTTTGTGTTGGAGAAGAGCCAGCCAGGTTGTTGGCAATGATAACATTGCGGGCAATCGTTACACCGCCCGCGACGTACACGCCGCCGCCTAGGCCGGTGCCATTGGCATCGGAGTCGGCTCGATTATCCACGAGAGTAACGTTGTATAGCTCGGCTGTGCCTGAAGTATAGATGCCGCCGCCATCCTCTTTGGCGATGTTGCCGCTGATCGTGCTGTTGACGACCTTGAGCGTCCCGGCGTTGGTAATGCCGCCGCCGTCGAAGGGAGCGGTGTTGCTGTAAAACATCGTGTTGATCACGGTCGCCGTCGCGTCGTCGCCGGCGACCCGCAGGCCGACCGCGGGGTTGTTGTCAATCCGGCTGTCGCGGATCGTCAATGCGCCGTGTAAGAAGTAAATAGCCGAGCTAGAGCTGGGATTGTCGGTTATGCGGACGTTGTCCAGGGTGAGTGTGCTATCGGCCACGTAGAAAGCGCCACCGACTTGCCCCTGACTGCCCGTAATGGTTAGGTCAGAGATCTGAACCACGCTCCCGATGGAGCGCAGTTCAAACACGCGGTCAAGCTGGTTAGCATGTATGACGGTGCTTGCCCGGCCAACGCCGACGATCGTCACATCGCCGGTAATATCCAGGTCGCCTGTCAATGCGGCATTCTCGCTCGTGCCAGCCAGCAGGAAAAGATAATCGCCTGCCGGCAACGTGATGGTATCCGCGCCGTTGCCCGCCGGGCAGGCATCGACGGCTTGATCCAGATTGGCCGCGCGGATGGCCTCGCGCAGCGAACAATCGCCATCGGTGTTCAGCTCATCGGTCGTCGTATTAACCGAGATCGTGGCTGCACGCACGATCGGCACGGGTCGAGTGACGAGGACGACACCAGTGATCAGCGTGACAGCTAAACTCAAACGCAGGGTTTGGGATACAGAGGTGCGAAACATTAACAACTCCTCACTTTAGTTGGGTACTGCTCAAGGCTGATTGAGCAGCGTTTCAGTCACGGTCGCTCGAATATGCGATTTAGGATGGGGCCGCGGGTGCAGGGTGACGCCACCTGGCTCGCTGCTCTTGAGATGCGATTGGGGATGCGGGCGTGGTTGCCGCGTCACCGTGAACTGCGCAGCGGATGAATCTGCCGTGGCACCCTGCGCCACAAACACCGCGATAAGCAACGTGCCAGCTGCCAAGGCGGCAAGCAGTGAATTGCTTTTGGAGAGACGACTGAGTTTCATCTTGAACCTCCTTATAGATAGAAGTACGGATCGCGCACGCGCGCTTCGGCCAGGCGATCGCTGGGCAGAGCCGTTGCACTAACTCATAGGCGAACCTACCGTGTTGTCATGGGAGGGTTCTCTCAGAACCCTGCGGGCTCGACCATCGCCGGGCGAGGTTAAACCTCGCCCGGCAGTGTTGGTTGCTTAGCGTACAATCAACGGCAAATACAGGCGCAGCAGCTCTAACCTGATGCCGTCTGAGGCTGTCTCTTCAGAGACGTTGCCAGCCGCATCCTGGAAGAGGACATGCACTGCTGCATAGCCCGGTGTCGATGGCAGCGTCCAATTCTTCGTTGGAGCGAATGGCTCCCACAGGGTCTTGTCAAAGTTCGGACTGTTGCTGATCTTCATCTTGACGGTATCCGGTGAAGCCGCTAGCGAGAGTGACACCTGGCGCCTGTTTGTCTGTGGCGCATCGTCGTTGATGACGACCTCACCTTCGGGTGGCTCCGTCTCAGTGCGCGGTACCGCGCCCGCTTTCGAGGTGAAGCGGCTGCGGTTGCCGCTGCCGTCGATGGCGGCCAGGCGGTAGATATAGGGCGTGTTGTTCGCCAGGCCCGCATCGGTATAGATGCCCGTCGGTGCGAGGCTGTTGCTCACCACGGTAAACGGTCCC
>JAUQXC010000325.1 GCA_030834825.1 Thermoflexales bacterium | reverse complement strand
TCATCACCGGCTTTTGCGCGGAGTATTGCGTGCTATCCACCTGTCGCGGCGCGCTGGATCTCGATCTGACGCCCATCCTCTTGCGCGGCGCGCTGGCCAGCACCCTTCCCGACAACATCAAGTTTGTCGAGAGCATCAATAACATCATCTCGTATGGCGCTTTGAAGAAGATGTTGGAATAATCACGTGGCAGATTTTGTCGAAAACAAAGGCTTACTTCATCCACCCGGCGACACGTGCGGTGCAGTGCTCCCGTGAAGTCGCCGGGCTACTACAACGCCCGATTCATCGGGCTTACCATCAGCCGAATTGATTCGGCGCTGTGTCGTAGCCCGGAGATTAATCTCCGGGCGAACCCGATGCAACGTTATTTCCAAAGAACCACCACTCAACCATCTTTATCAGGAGGACATGCTATGAAGATCCATCGTTCATTGACCGCACTGATTCTTTCGTTTGGCTTTCTCTTCGTTGTGATGTCACTGTTGGGCGGCGGCCCGGTTCCGATCGCGCAAGCCGCGCCGCCCGTGAGTCCTGCGCTCGCGCCGCAAGCGACTATTGTGACGCCGACGCGCAACGCGGTGGGTGTGCCACTCACTGAGAGTCTCGCCATCTCGTTCGACGAGCCGATCGATCTGGCGTCGGTCACCACGGGCACGTTCGTGGTACATGGCAGTCAAAGTTCGATCTTCGTCGGCGTCTATGCGCTGAGTGATCTCTCGCGCACGATCATGTTTGATCCAGATCGCTCGTTCTTCCCCGGCGAAGTAATCAATGCGAGCGTAACAACCAATACACTCAACATCACTGGCGAGCACGCGATCACTCCGACGGTCTGGCAATTCTGGGCTGCCGCTTACGGCGGCACCGGTCGCTTTGTGGCGCATCCCATTTCGCCCACCTTTGGTGTGGACAACAGTGTTGGTATTGCGCTTGGCGATTTGGATAATGATGGTGACCTGGACGCCGTTGTCGCGAATGATGGCACTGAGCCTGAGACTGTCTGGCTCAACGACGGCACAGGCAACTTTGCACCTCATTCCGCCACTCCCTCTTTCGGCGCGGGTAGCAGCCAGGATGTTGCGTTGGGCGACCTGGACAACGACGGTGACCTGGACGCCGTTGTCGCGAATGATGGCACTGAGCCTGAGACTGTCTGGCTCAACGACGGCGCGGGTAACTTCACACCCCATCCCACTACACCTTCCTTCGGCGCGAGCAATAGCACTGCAATTGCGCTAGGTGACATAGACGGCGACGGCGATCTAGATGCCATCGTCGCCAATTACTTTCCTGATCAGCCAGAGACCGTTTGGTTGAACAATGGGACGGGCGTCTTCACTCCACATCCTAGCACACCTTCCTTTGGCACAGCTAATAGCACGGGAGTTGCTCTAGGCGATTTAGATCATGACGGTGATCTCGATGCGCTTGTCGCTAATTACAATAACCAGCCCGAGACAGTGTGGCTAAACGATGGAACCGGCAACTTTACCCTACATCTCATCACACCCTCCTTCGGCGCGAGCGATAGTCAGGGTATTGCATTAGGCGACCTCGATGATGATGGCGATCTAGATGCCGTCGTTGCTAATTATTCGGGTGAGGCTGAGACGGTGTGGGTGAACGATGGAATAGGTATATTCACTGCCCACCCTAGCACACCTTCCTTCGGTGCAGGTAGCAGCACTGATATTGTGCTGGGTGATGTGGACAGCGATGGCGACTTGGATGCTGTTGTCGCCAATTATAA
This sequence comes from Thermoflexales bacterium, assembly GCA_030834825.1. Lineage (GTDB taxonomy): Bacteria > Chloroflexota > Anaerolineae > Fen-1058 > Fen-1058 > Fen-1058. The sequence continues at coordinate 7,177 of JAUQXC010000325.1, read as the reverse complement.
TAACGAGGCCGAGACGGTCTGGCTCAACGATGGCGCGGGCAGCTTCACTCCGCACCCTGCCATATCTTCTTTCGGCGTGGGCGCTAGCCTTGGCATTGCGCAGGGTGACGTAGATAGCGATGGCGACCTAGATGCTCTCGTGGCCAATTATTTGGGTGAGGCTGAGACGGTATGGTTGAATCAAGATGCAGTCGCTGATCTGCTCATCACCAAAACCGCTTCACCTGAACCCGTCGTTGCGGGCACTTCACTGTTCTATACGATCACCGTCGCCAATCAAGGCACTCTCACTGCGACCAACGTCGTCGTCTCAGATACGCTGCCGCCCAGCACCACCTTGACCACGGTCGATCAAACCGACGACGATGGCGGCGTGTTCGGCTTTGGCGGCGGGACGTATCAGAACACGCAGTGGCTCGATCCTCGACCGGCCGTCATCGGAGATGAGGCGCTCACGCTGATCGATCCGCTGGCTGCGACCGGCGTCTTCACGTCGCGCGCCATCGACGCGGGCAACATCGTTTCGTGGACGTCGTTAGCGTGGACGCCGCAGCGCCCCTACGGCAAGCCGCTGCCGGACAATCGCGGCGGCGAAGCGGACTATGCGTTGGGCGATGCGAACATGTTGGGGGATCGCGTCTTGCTGCATCTGGATGAAGCTGTCGGTTCGACGAACTTCACCGATACTTCAGGGTTAGGCAACAACGGCATGTGTCCAGCAATAACGGGCGAGAGTTGTCCGACTGCTGGGGCAGCGGGTCGTTTCAACCAAGCATTGAGCTTCGATGGATCGTTAAGTCAGACCGTGACGATCAGCGAAGCGATCGATCCAGTGCGTTATGCGATCGAGTTGTGGGTGAATCCATCCGTGATCACCGACACCAGCTTCATTCTCCGCACCGATGCGCTGAGCGGAACGGCGACGAACTATTCGCAGCTGCTGGGCCTCTCCGGCGATCGCTTCGTGCATCTGTTAAACGATGGCAGCACGCGCGCCATCACCAGCACGACGATCGTCACCCCCAACACGTGGTATCACGTCGTTGGCACGGCAGAGAGCAACGGCGATATGAAGTTGTACGTCAACGGCGAACTGCAAGCCACGGTGGACGGCGTCGGCTCAGTATGGATGGGCGGCGATCAATATCGCCTGGGTTCAGCCTACGGCCCGATCGGCATGGCGCGCTACTTCAGCGGCCTGCTTGACGAAGTGGCGATCTACACGCGCACGCTCTCGGCGGGCGAAGTGCTCGATCACTATTTGCGCGGCGCGCTGCGTCTAGGCTTTGAAGTGCGCTCGTGCGACGATGCGTTGTGTGCGGGTGAAGCATTCGGCCCGACGATCTATTCGGAACAAGGCAATGCGACACTCGGTCTACCTTCGATCGTGTTGAACGGTGTGCCTGACAATCGTTACTTCCAATATCGCGCGACGTTGATCGCTGATGATCCCGATTATGCGCCCGCGCTGCACCGGGTGACGGTCAATCCGCCCCATCCCGCCATCTATGCGAGTCAAGGCAACTGCGCGGCCCCCGCGCCCGATCAGTTTAGCTGCACCCTGGGGGATATTGCGGCCGGTGGTCTGGTCACCATCACCACCGAGGTGTTCGTTCATCCATCGGCGTTGGGCATCATCACCAACACTGCCTTCGTCACATCCACCGCGCCCATCACCAATCCGCTTGACGACGTGACCTTCGTGACGACGACGGTGATCGCGCGATCCGATCTCTCGATCCACAAGTATGACGAGAGCGATCTGAATGTGGTGAACCCCGGCAGCGTCATCACCTATTACCTTGAGGTGTACAACGCCGGGCCGAGCACCGCTCTCACGCCGACGATCACCGATACCTTGCCCGCCAGCATGTTCGGTTATGCCGGGGGCAGCGGTTGGACGTGTATCTCGGGCAATACTATCACCTGCACGCGGCCCAGTCTCAACGTCTATCAATGGTCGGCAATCCAAATCACGGCGACCGCGCCCATGACGCAGGGTTTGATCACGAACACCGCCTGGATCAGTTCGCCGGTCACGCCTGATCCCGATCCCGACGATAACGACGACATCGAAGTGACGTTGGTCGTGCCGCTGGCCGATCTCGTCATCGAGAAGACAGCCAGCCCTGATCCGGTCGATCCCGGCGCGATACTCACCTATACGCTTAGCGTGACGAACAGCGGCCCATACACCGCGACCAACGTCATCGTCACCGACACCCTACCGATCGGATTCACCGGTTATCCCAGCGGGGGCACGGACTGGTCGTGCGGTGCGCCGGGCAACATCGTGATCTGTTCGCTGCTGACACCGCTCACCCCCACTTTCTCGGCGAGTTTCAATCTCACCCTGACGGCGCCGCTGAGCGGCTTCCTGATGAACCTGGCTGAAGTCTCCTCGGCGATCTTCGATCCAGAGCCGGATAACAACGTTGCCATCGCTTACACCGCCGTGCGGCGCGTCGCCGATCTCTCGATCGTCAAGCGCGATACACCCGATCCGGTTGAGGCGAATTCGTTGCTGACTTACACGTTGAGCATCACCAACGCCGGACCGGTCGCGGCCGGTGTGTTGACCAATACGCTGACTTTCAATCATCCGCACCATATCGATATTCCATGGTCGGGTCGCGCCAGGGGGTATCCGTCGAATCTGCATCTTTCCAGCATCGACGGCGTAGTGCAGAACATCACCCTCACGCTCAATAACTTCAGCCACACCTATCCCGGCGATGTGAGTGCCTTGCTCGTCGGACCGGGCGGCCAGACTGTGATGTTGATGTCGAACGCCAGCGGCGGCGCCGATGTGAACAATGTCACGCTGCGCTTCAACGATGCGGGCATCAACTTGCCGTTGAGCGGGACGATCACCTCGACGGTGGTCTACCGACCGACCAGTTATGGCCTCACCGGCGATCTGGTCAATCCTGCGCCGGCTGGTCCGTATGGCGGTAGCCTGTCCATCTTCCGCGGTACAAATCCCAATGGCCTATGGCAGTTATATGTGTACGATAACGTCGATTCGGATGGCGGCCTGATCGCAGGTGGTTGGAGCTTGCAACTGACAACTGCGACAACGGACACCGTCCTCGTAACGGACACCCTGCCGATCGGCGTGAACTTCATCAGCGCGACCGGCGCCGGTTGGTTGTGTCATTACACGGGCGGCCAAGTCGGGTGCCAGGTCGACAGCTTACCGGTTGGACCTGCGCCGGACATTACGTTGGTGATCACTGCGCCGTCGTTGGGCGGCATCATCACCAACACCGCGTCGATCACCTCGACCACCGCCGACTTTGTGCCGGGCAATAACACGTCCACGATCACCACGACCGTCTTATCAGTCGCCGATCTCTCGATCGCGAAAGTGGCCAGTAGCAACCCGGTTCCCATCAGCACGGTGTTCACTTACACGTTGACCATCAGCAATGCGGGGCCGAGCGGCAACCTGCCTGTGACCGTGACCGATGTGCTGCCGGTCAGCGTCACGTATCTGAGGCATGTCGCTCCGGGTTGGACGTGCACAGTGGCGAGCAACATCGTTACCTGCGCTGCGCCGGGCATGGCGCTTGGCGCTCAAACGATCCAGATTGCCGTGACATCACCGGCGCTCGCGGGTGTGATCACGAATACCGCGTCGATCACCTCGACGGCGGGCGATCCATATCCGCTCAACAACACGGCGACGATCACGACGACGATTGCCGACATTCCGATCAGTGGCCTGGTGGCGACCAACGACAGCCCAACGGTGATCGGCCAGCCGACGACGTTCCAGGCGACGATCACGGCCGGCAGCAATGTATCCTTCGTGTGGAACTTCGGCGATGGCACTGCGCCGGTGAGTGGCAATCCGGTGGCGCACACCTATGCCCTGACTGGCACGTACACCGCCATCGTCACTGCGACGAACAGCGCAAGTGTGCTGACGGCCACGACGCAAGCCGTCGTTGTTCCGTTTTACAAGCTCCACCTGCCGATCGTGATGCGCAACTACGCCTCTGCGCCTGACTTGGTGGTGAGCAGCATCAACGTTACTTCCAATACCGTGCAAGTCGTGATCAAGAATCAGGGACCTGCCGATGTGCCGATCGACGCGGATCACGAGTTCTGGGTTGATCTCTACGTGAACCCTGTTCCGCCACCGACTTTGGTCAATCACATCTGGCAAGATGGGCGATCGACGCAGGGGGTGGTCTGGGGTGTCACGGTTGATGCGTTGCCGTCGTTGCGGGCCGGAGGCACTTTCACCTTGACGCTGGGGGATGCCTACTATTGGCCGACGCTCAGCAACTTCCCCGGCGGCCTGCTGCCCGGCACCCCCCTCTACGTGCAGGTCGATTCAGCACATACCGCCTCCGCTTTTGGCGGCGTGTTGGAGAATCACGAGATCGTCGGGTTGCCGTATAATAACATCAGCGGACCGGTGCTGTCACCGTAAGACGTGATCAGAAACCGGGTTTCTACCATGCGAATGGACTGGAATGACGAACACTTATCCACTCCGCTGTGCTGCAGGATGCTACGCAGAAACCGGGTTTCTAGGCCGGCCTAAAACGTGATGGTCAGAGGAGCGAATACCATGGTACATCAACACACACTGCGAACTCGCTTGATGATAATGATTGGCTTGCTGGGTAGTCTGGTGGCGCTGGCTTGGTTAGCGGCTCCGGCCGGATCGGCGGTGCAAGCACTGCCACCGCGGCCGACGCCGGTGCTCACTGCCACGCCCACGGCTGTGCCCTCGACTTACGTGCGCGAGGGTGGCTTGATCGAACTGCACATTCATCCGGTTCAAACGGGTTTGTGGACTTTGGTTCAGTGGCAGGACGCGCGGGGTCAGTGGCACGATGTCGATGGCTGGCAGGGAACGGTGGATGACGCCCTGCAGGTCTGGTGGGTGGCTCCGCGTGATTTTAGCAAAGGGCCGTTTCGCTGGCGGATCCATCAAAGTTACGGCGGCCAACTGTTGGCGACCAGCCAGTCGTTTTCGCTGCCACAACGCACCGGCGTGACGGTACGGATCGATGTGGGTGTCAAGCCGTGAGGCGTGAAACGTAAGGGTACGCTTCATCGTCAACAGGCTCATCTCGTAACGAAGTGGGCCTGTTGTGTTTTTACAATACAGCGCGCACACTCTGGCTGCTATTTCCTTAACGCTGAGAGGATGCGAGTGCTTGGACTGAGTGATACAGGATACTTTAGCCGCTCTACTGGGGTTTCGAACTTGGCGATGTCAATATCTCGCCGCCAGCGTGCAATAACTCCAAAATGCCTCGTGGCATGACGCGGGGATCCTGCTTGTCGAATTTCATAACTCACGGCTGATTCAAAAGCTGGGATGGTGAGAATCTGTAGAAAACGTATACTATCCTGACGGTCGTTGTCCCGCAAGGTCCTTAGTGCTTCCTTCTCCAGAATGCGCCACTCCTCGATCTGTTGTCTTTCCATGTTCGGTAGTCCAGTTTCGTGAACTTTGATCTTTTACAAAAGATTGAACTAGGTCACATAGGTCTTGTATAAGCTGGGCAGGAGGTCAGCAGCTTTCTCAACCGGATGAGCCGTATCGAAGAGCAAGTAGCGGCCTGCCTCGCGCGGTCGGGCGTGGCTGCCGCTGGCGAGGCGTAAATGTTTCTCTGCGATGATTTGAAATCCGTTCTTAACCGCTAGATGACCGGCCACCAACACTTGTTGGGGCGTATAGTCCGTTGATAGATGCTGAAGCGCCAGTTGCAGGATGGCGGCGTACTCGTCCCAGCCATATTCCTGCTCGCACCGCGTGAATAACGTGGAATAGAGGAGTTGAAAGTCAGGAGTGGCTGTGACAATGGAACCACGGAGTAGATCGTCGTAACGCGGATCATCCGGGCCGGTGACGGCCAACCAATGTTTGGCTAGCTGGTCGTATGGTTCTGCCTGACTCAAGCGGGCATAGGCACGACGCAGGCCAGCTACATCTTGAGCGGCGAGAAAGGCCTCTGCTTCGAAAAGTCTCTGTTGATGATCCCACGTGAAGATCTTGGCCGCGTTGCTCGCCTCTGCCATGACATCGGCTGCGCCCGCGTGGGTGATGCTTACTCCGGCGGCGGTGCGTAGAAAGAGTGGCAGTTCTCGCAGAAGGTTGCTCATTTCAGAGCGGTGCCCGCTGCCGCTCAAGGCAGCTTCAAATGCTGGTGTGTATTCTCGCTTCCCTCGGCTAAGCCCAAAGCCATAGACATGCGGCAGTTCGTGGTTCCCGCACAGATAGAGGATGGCCTCGCCGTAGACTGCCCGCAACCTCAATACGTCCAGGATGATCGGCAGTGAGCTATCCGGGGTTGGTGAATCGGCGTGGATGAGGTCACCGGCAAAGATGAGGTAGTCGGCTTGTCCCTTGGCCTGCAAATCCACAAAGCGATCTCGATAGCGTTGATAGACTTCCCACTCGCCATGCAGATCAGTGACGACCAGCGCCATTCCGGCGTCGAGCGACCATAGTCTGGGAAATGTCTTGGTGAGTGCCAGCGGCATTTTACAACCTAATCTGTGTCGGTCGCAGCCAGGAGCGCAACTTGTTTTCTGCCCGGCCTCACGCAGACTAATCCAATATCCCAGGCTACCTGATAAAACCAGTCATTCGATGCTTCGTAGAAACTCCAGTCACAGCTTTCAGCCAGGGCGCTGACATCTGCAAATGAATCCTCTTCGTCCGCGCCGACAAGACCCGTCACCGATTGCCAGGCGAATAGCCGTCCATAGGCTCCATGATAACCACTAGGATATGCTCCGCCTGCCTCTGCTGCTGCGAAGAGAATGGAAAAGGCCTCAGCTGCGGATAGGTGAGCAGAGACTAGATGGGAAGATTCTGGTGCAAGCGATTTAAGTTTGAGACTCAGCAAGAAACTGTTGTCAGGTGGCAGTATTCTCTCGGCTGCAAATACACCTGCCTCTATTTGGCCGTTTGAAAAACGCGTCCAACGGTCAACTGCGGAAGAAATCAGGCGCGCTTCCTTCTCAGTGGTTGTCTCGTGAAGAGCGAGATTGAGTGAGCTGGTTGGGATCGGCGTGGCAGAGGCTCGCGTGTCGGGGCCAAATGGTAACGGTAATTCCACGCTCGCTCCGCCGAAATGGTAAGTCATCAAAGTAATATGACGCTCGATTTCGTGGAGCTCTAAGGGTAGCCAAGCCAAGGAAT